>JAIMBL010000286.1 GCA_023511615.1 Leptolyngbyaceae cyanobacterium HOT.MB2.61 | reverse complement strand
TAAGTTCCAGCGAGTTTCAAGATGTAACCATCAACCTTCTCAAAGCTCGTGAAATACTTTTTCAGCAAGCCCTAATTCGGTAAAAGCAGCATTTGGTGAAGCAGGACTGGATCGGCTATTAGAAGTGAGAAAGTGCGAACAGATTCAGCACTATCAGGCGATCGTGCCCAGGAAAGCCCCACTGAAGCGACGGTTAGAAGCATTAGCGCAACAGCGAACCGAGGAAGGCTACATGGCGGAAGTCGTTGCACAAGCCGATGGCACCTTTCTACTAGTTGAGAAGCATTGTCCTATCTGTGCAGTGGCGAGTGCATGCACTGGAATGTGTCAAATGGAGTTAGAAGTTTTTCAAGCCACGTTGGGCAAAGACGTCACCATTGAGAGAATTGAACACATTGTGGATAACGATCCAGAGCAAGACAACTTTGCTTCACGTCGCCGTGTTTGTCTGGTCAGATAGACACCAAATTCTCTAGCACTTTTTGGCGTAAGTTTGGCGACCATTGTGAGGGAATGGGAAATCGGGAATGGGGTAGGTTGATTTACGCCAAGCTTTACTACTTACCACAAACAAGCGGCTTGCTGGTATGGCTGGTGCAGCAGGAGAATTGCTATTTTGAGGGGGACTGGAGGTTACTGAAATGGATACCGAAACCCAACCGGAACAGATAGTGGATTATGGAGCGGCGATCGCTGCCCTCAAACAATCTGACCCCATCCTGGCAGTCGTGATTGACCAGGTGGGGCCCTGCCAACTTAGTGATGACCAGGGTACGGGCGACCTGTTCTACGCGCTTTCAGAATCCATCATCTACCAGCAGCTTTCTGGTAAAGCTGCTGCCACCATCCATCGTCGCTTTCTCCAGCTTTATCCCGACCAACTCTACCCTACGGCAGAGGAGATCCTGAATACCCCCGATGAAGTGTTGCGAAGTGCAGGGGTTTCCCGGTCAAAAGTCATATATCTGAAAGACCTGGCTCGGAAAGTGCTGGATGGTTTGCCCACCCTGGAAGAACTCGAAAGGATGGATGATGAATCTATCATCCAAATCCTCACTCAGGTTAAGGGAATTGGATGCTGGACTGTGCAAATGTTACTGATCTTCCGTATGCACCGCTGGGATGTTTTACCCGTGGATGATTTGGGCATTCGTTCAGGAATTCGCAAGGTATATAGTCTACCAAAGCTTCCCGATAGAAAAATGGTGAAGCATTTGGGAAACTCCTGGAGACCCTACCGAACCGTTGCTTCCTGGTATCTGTGGCGTAGTTTAAAGAAAGCCATCATCCTGCCAGGGTTTCATTAAGCAGCCGGCATGAACAATCTGAAAATGCCCTCATCCCCAACCCTTCTTCTGCAAGAGAAGAGGGCGAGATTTTTATTCTTTGGGTTGCTGAAACTTCAGCATGGAGGATTAGTATGATTGAAAATGGCTAAAGGCTGTGGGCTTTAGAAGTTCAGTTTTATCGCGGTAGTCATTAAGGACACCTTCCTAGCTGGTGGACTTCTTCAGGTGTCTAACCAGAGCTTGCAGTCCCAAAATGTAGCTATCTGGTCCAAAACCACTAATCTGCCCGATCGCCACTGGTGCAATATAGGAGTAGTGGCGATATTCTTCACGACCGTAGATATTGCTTAAATGGACTTCAACCGTTGGCAGGTTAACGGCTGCGATTGCATCCCGAATCGCCACACTGGTATGGGTGTAAGCTCCCGCATTGATCACTAACCCCTGGTGCTGATCCGCAGCAGCTTGAATCGCATCCACCAGAGACCCCTCATGATTGGATTGAAAAATGGAGACGACAGCACCCAATGCCCCCGCCTCTTCCTCTAACAAAGAATTAATCGCTTCAAGCGACACAGAACCATAGATCCCAGGCTCACGTTTGCCCAAGAGATTCAGGTTTGGTCCGTGAAGTACCAAAATGCTGAACAAACCAGATTATCCAAATCAGCGAACTACTTAGCGGCGTTGAGGATCATTGACTGGCACAGGGATTGGTTCAGCT
Organism: Leptolyngbyaceae cyanobacterium HOT.MB2.61; assembly: GCA_023511615.1. Lineage (GTDB taxonomy): Bacteria > Cyanobacteriota > Cyanobacteriia > Leptolyngbyales > Leptolyngbyaceae > Leptothermofonsia. The sequence continues at coordinate 3,263 of JAIMBL010000286.1, read as the reverse complement.
TCGGGTTGAGGCTCAGGTCCTAAAAGTGCCTCAATCAACTTACGAGCCCATTCCTTAAGTTTCTCAAGCACCTTATCAAGGTAGTCCATTGAACAGATAGCTCCTTCACGATGGCTCAGCTTTTATCTACGTTTTTTATCACAGTGGATTCCACGCTAGACTCTTAGCTTAGCCTGGTTATCTATAAAAATTGTACCCAATTTATCAATTTGGCAACAGTTGGCAAACAGGAGATTAAGATTTTGGCTGGAAAAGAGGCGGGGAAGGGAAATGGAGTGAAAGAGCGAGGGATCAGAGGGCAGGGGAGTAAGGGGAACAGGGGAGCAATTCAAAACTTAACTCAAAACTCAAAACCTGGCACTCCCTCACCCCTCACTCAACCAACTGACGCCGCAGGTGATCAAGAGCGGTACAGGCGCTGAGATGGCGGATCCAGTCCCGGCCACGGGTTGCGTCAAAACGGTGTTTGAAGCTTTGAACCCCATCTGGTTTTGCCAGACCAATGTAAACCAGACCAACGGGTTTTGTTTCGGTGCCGCCATCAGGCCCGGCGATCCCGGTGATACTGAGTCCCCAAGTGGTGCCCAGGCGATCGCGCACACCCACTGCCATCTGTTTAGCAACCTCATGGCTGACGGCACCGCGAATTGCCAGTTCTTCTGGCTGGACACCCAGCAAACCCACTTTCACAGAATTATCGTAGGAAATAACTCCACCCCAAAAGTAACTGGAACTACCAGCGACCGCCGTGATCATGCTGCCCAGGCCGCCCCCTGAGCAAGATTCTGCCACTGCCAGAGTAGACTGGCTCGCCTTCAACAAAGCCCCAACAACAGAAGCCAGACTGTCGTTATCTGCACCATAGCAATCCAGCCCACCAATTTGTCGCAGCTTTTGCTCTACAGGTTCGATTAATTCACGGGCAGTCGCCTCTGAACTGGCGAGGGCAGAGATCCGCAACTTGACCTCACCATTGCTGGCATAGGGAGCGACGGTGGGGTTTTTTAGGTCGAAAAAGGAATTGACCTTTTCTGCCAGGGTGGATTCTGCAATGCCCCAAAATTTAAGGGTGCGACTATAGATCGTGGTCTGCCCCCAACCCTGACTTTTTAAGTAAGGAACGGCTACTTCTTCCCACATTCGCCGCATTTCAGCAGGTACTCCTGGAAAAGTGAGGATGGTGAGGTCGGGGCGGGGGTTCCAGATAATTCCGGGTGCGCTTCCTGACGTGTTGGTGAGAATCTCTGCTCCCTCTGGAAGAAGGGCCTGTTTGCGATTGTTGGCGGTCATGGTTCGCCCGCGTCTAGCAAATTTTTGAACAATGTCTTCCAGAACTTCCGGGCGTTCAACCAGTGGAACCTGAAAAAAGTCTGCCAGGGTCGCGTGGGTGAGGTCATCGGGAGTGGGACCTAAACCACCTGTAAAAATCAGGAGTTGGGCGCGATCTCCTGCGATTGCGATCGCTCTTTTGATGCGTTCCGGGTTATCTCCTACCACGGTCTGGTAGTAGTGGGCAATTCCTAACTTTGCCAGTTCCCTCGCCAAAAACTGGGCATTGGTATTGACAATATCACCTAGCAGTAATTCCGTTCCAACACAGATAATTTCAGCAGAGCCAGCCATTAGAAAGGGTCCTGAGAGGAAAGGGTAGGGTGAAAGCAACAGGCTGCGGGCAACAGACTACCCTCAGCTACAGACACAACCAACTGGGTGAAGGCAGCAGGCAACAGGCAACAGGGGGTCTTTCCGCCCATCGGCTGCCACCTGTCACCTCATACCATCTATAGCACCTGACACCTATTCCCTACATCCTCCCTCTCACACCTGCGGCTGACGGCGGGCTGTTTTCCATACATGCCAGCTAATGTAGAGCAGTAGGATGGTTGCACCGATCGCATATCCCCAACCACTTGGCATATTGGAGATAGCCATGGCCAGGCTACCGACCCAAAGCGTTAGCGAGTAGATAAATAGCACAATCATCCGTTGGGGTAGACCTGCCTTCAGCAAACGGTGATGCAGGTGGCGTTTATCAGCTGCAAAGGGAGATTTGCCATGGCGCAGGCGATCAACCACAACCGAAGAAATATCCAGAATGGGAACGGCCAGAATCAGGTAAGGCAGCAAGACGGCAACCGTCGTCACCCCCTTAACCAAACCGATTACCCCAATTCCCGCCAGGGTAAAGCCCATAAAATAGGCTCCTCCATCCCCCATAAATATTTGGGCAGGATTGAAGTTGTAGCGAAGGAACCCCAGCGCTCCCCCTGCCAGCGCTGCCGCAATTAGCGCCGCTGCAGGCTGTTTCATAAATAGACAGACCACCATCATGACGATCGCGGCAATTCCAGAAACTCCGGCAGCTAAACCATCCAAACCATCGATCATATTGATCGCGTTTGCCATACCAACCAGCCAGATAACTGTGATGGTAAGACTAACCCAGTCCTGTAGCTGAACCAGGCCCAGGAAAGGAACTGTGAGGAAGCTAATCTGGACTCCTGCTTGCCAAGCCATTCCAGCCACAATCAACTGCACAACCAGGCGGCTCAGGGCAGGAAGGGTAAACAAATCATCCGCCAGACCAATCAGGAAAAAGGCAAGGCCGCCCAGGGTGACTCCCCAAACCTCATATTCTTTGTCAGGGGGCAGGCTACCGAAGCCTCCAGTCCACCAAACAACCAGCAATGCGACCAGAGTTCCCGCAAAAATAGAAACTCCTCCCAGACGAACCATTGGACGCTTATGGATTTTACGTCCGCCTGGCGGGTCTACTAAACCAGCCTTAAGTCCAATTTTCTTGATCATCGGGGTCGTCAGGAGAACGACCAGGACAGAAACCAGGAAGGCAATTAGGTGATACAGATGGTGAGACATCTGGATAATGGGGGTCAAGGACAAACGACAGGCAGAGTCTACTATATTTCAGCCGAGGATCGACTAAGTTTTGTTAATCGAAATCAATTTTGCCGTCTTTTGAGTGATTTGGCTAACAAAAATCTGAAATCCGATAAACTTTCTTTGGATTCAATTTTGGAGAGCCGGGATTAAGAAAGTTGATTTACCCCCTTTTTCTAAATTTTTCCCCCTGATCCAGATGGTTTTGGTGGAAAATCACCACTTAAGTATGAGGTTTCTGTGAATCTACCACTGGGTGGTGTGCTAGACATGTGGATCCAGTTTGCAGAACGCTAGTATGGTCAACTTTTCTGACATATAGCTATAGCCACCAGGCTTAGGACGGGGTGCAGGGGTTCCACCCC
>JAIMBL010000285.1 GCA_023511615.1 Leptolyngbyaceae cyanobacterium HOT.MB2.61 | reverse complement strand
TCACTCTATCTAGCCTAGCGATTTCACGCAGGTGGAGATGGAAAAGTTATGCAACTTATTTTTGTAAGGTTCCTTAACGGCAGCTCAGGTGTTAAGCGCAGGGCGCTAATCTTCTACTCTGCTTCAAACCCTAACAGATCCGCGTTTCAGTCAGGTTCAACTGACTTTAGCTTTGAGCCAGAACTTTAAGTCTGAGTTTATTTCAGTGCCACCTCCTTATAATCCCCCCTACCGAGACTACAGGGACTGAGTAACAACAGACCTGAGATACCACCAATTGCTATGACAGACTTCATTGCTACATGTGGCAGGTGCGCAACGTGTAGAAAGGCTGGTGGCTGTGGAGCAGTCTGGCAAGAATCAAAACCAGTTGACGGACGCAGACTTTGAATGGGCTACCTGGGAGGACTTCTAAATTACAGGTTATTGCCGATCAGAATCAAGAGTGCCCTTTAAGCTGAGTAATTCATTCACCCACAGCTGGTCCTCCGCCGACAGAGCAGGCGGCGGCACGGGTTGATGATGATCAATCCGAAGGCTGTAGCCACCGCGTTCATAAATTCCCTGGACGATCGCCCGCAAATCCACCATCACCACCTCCGATAATTCCTTCAGCGGTAACGGAAACTCTGGAATCGCCTGCCGCAGCATAAATCCATAGAGATCTGCGTTGGGACGCTTTTCCGATCAACTCACCAGAATTCGGTAGTCCGTTGGTGTGATGCCCCCTTGCATGGCCATCGGCTCATCGGCACGTAGCAAATCAAACGACTGTAAAACTCCGACCAAAAGATTCGGTTGCTCCAGATAGGGATCCATTCCCGGAAACAGCGAGGGCATGGGAAAGAACCAATGCGGACTAACTTGATTGTAGCGAGTTCCTGCAATCGCACTTCCCGGGCAATTGCCAATCAGAACGAGGTAGTGCCCAAATCGTAATGATTATCGTAATGATTTTTGAGTTGATAATGATGGCGGCTGGCGCCGCTCATCATTACCTTTTATAGGTCTACCCAGAACGAAAGTCGCCCAGGATCTCATGAAAATTGCCTAGAGCGTCAGGAAATGGTGATAACCCAGGTACCCAAATACCGGAGCAGGGGGACGTCTCCCGGTGAGAGAACCTGGCAGTTGAAATAGAACATGCCACCAAAGCTGGGGTTGCGCACGTTGGATAGCTGAATTTCTACCTTGCTGCCTGCAGGAACAGGGTCAACCGGAAAAATTTCGATCAGGTTATTTTCCTTATTCCAGTTGACCTCCTGTAAGGGGACAGATTTGTCCTGGACAATGACCTCCACATCCTTGGGATCAAACTCACCCTTGTAATAGTCAGGATAGGAAATAGCAAACTGAGCGACGGCCAGCTTCATCTTTTTCGCTGGAATTCTCAGGCGGTAGCGGTCCCATGCGCCAGCTCTGCCACCATAATCCAGGCGAAAGTTAAGGTTATCTTCACCTTTAACACCACCCCAAAGTGTGAGTCCGGGTAAACCCTGGGCAAGGCTGAGGGCAGGAATCCCTGCAACCAAGCAACCTGCGATCGCCAGGCCAGACAGGGAACGTTGCAAACGAAATTTAGAAGACATAGGTTGCTGACTCAAATGAGCAAAATTGAATCTGTGAGATAGGAGCAGGAATGTATATGTATGAATGTATCAAGATTTTGACGGGTGATCTCGCCTGTGCACATGATACCGGGATAGTAGACGATTTGGGGAGTAAAAAAAGTTCCCTGGAGTGTTTACTGGCATGGATAAGCTGCAAAATCCAAACATTTATGAACTTTTTTTATTTCTTTTCATGAAAACAATCAGCCCGAATCATAAGACAACGTTAAAGATACAAATCGTTGGATCAGGATCGTCCTAGGATTCAGACAGGTTTTCAGTATATCCACTCCCTGTTTGGGTGCGGATCTTCGGTTTATTGAGCACGAGTTGGAAGCGCCCATGACCAGTGTGATTGAAAAAGGAATTGAAGAAAAAGAGCAGCCTCTGGTTGAGCCAAAGGTGCGTAAGACGATTGGCATTCCAAAGGAAGTTTACCCAAATGAGTGTCGGGTAGCGGCTACACCGGACACTGCCAGGATTTTACAAAAGATGGGTTTTGAAGTTCTGGTTGAAAGTAGTGCCGGGCAGGCAGCCAACTTTGCTGATAGCACTTACAAAGAAGTAGGGTGCCGCATCATTCCAGATACTCAGACCCTCTGGCGTTCCTCAGATATTGTCCTCAAGGTGCGTCCGCCCCAGATGCATCCCACCTTAGAACAGCATGAGGTCGATTTGCTTTCCGAGGGAGGGACGTTGATCAGCTTTATCTACCCGGCTCAAAATACCGATTTGCTGAATCGTCTTGCAACTCGCAAAGCAACCGTTTTAGCCATGGACGGGGTGCCTCGCATCAGCCGGGCGCAGAAACTGGATGCCCTCAGTTCGATGGCAAACATTGCAGGCTATCGGGCTGTGATTGAAGCTGCCCATCACTTTGGCCGATTCTTCACCGGACAGATCACAGCGGCTGGAAAAGTGCCCCCGGCGAAGGTGTTGATTATCGGTGCTGGGGTTGCCGGGCTGGCCGCTATTGGTACTGCCAGGGGACTGGGGGCGATCGTTCGCGCCTTTGACACTCGCCCTGTTGTGAAAGAGCAGGTACAGAGCCTGGGAGCCGAATTCCTGGAACTCGATTTTGAGGAAGATGGGACAGGCCAGGGCGGTTATGCCAAAGTGATGAGTCCTGAGTTCATCAAGGCAGAGATGGAACTGTTTGCAGCCCAGGCAAAGGAAGTCGATATTATCATTACGACGGCTTTGATTCCTGGTAAAAAAGCGCCCGTGCTGATCACCCGCGAAATGGTCGAGAGCATGAAAGAAGGCTCTGTGATTGTGGATATGGCTGCGGAGCAGGGTGGTAACTGCGAAGTCACCAAACCCAACGAGGTTTACCAGTACAAAGGCGTCACCATTGTTGGGTTAACGGACCTGCCCAGTCGGATGGCAAACCAGGCCAGCCAGCTCTATGGCAAAAACCTGTGCTATCTACTGGAAGATATGGGCGGAGCGGAACACTATAAGGTTGACCTGGAGGATGAGGTCATTCGGGGTGCTCTGGTGCTTCACAACGGTGAGATTACCTATCCCCACCCGAAACCAGCCGCCCCACCGGAAGCTCCAAAGCCTGCCCCACCACCTGTCGTTGCTGAACAACCTGTGGAACAGCCAAACACTTCTAAGGTTGATGCAGGTATGGTTGGGATGATTCTGGCGGGGGTGGCGTTATTTGCTGTGGGTTCCGTTGCGCCTCCTTCCTTTTTGACTCACTTCACTGTCTTTGTTCTGGCTTGCTTCGTGGGCTATCAGGTGATCTGGAATGTCACTCCAGCGCTGCACACTCCCTTGATGAGTGTTACCAATGCCATCAGCGGCATCATCATTCTGGGGGGAATGCTGCAAATCTCCGGCCCACCAACTTCGGCAACCACCATCCTGGGTGCGATCGCTATTCTCATTGGCACCATCAACATCTCCGGCGGTTTCCTGGTGACCCAGCGCATGTTAAAGATGTTTCAGAAGTAGGAGATAGCGGGTGGGGCGTCAGGGGTTAGGGCTTAAGGGGGTAAAGAAGTCAGAAGTCAGGAGTCAGGGACTGGTGTTCTGCTACGCCTTCCCCATGTTGCCTGTTGCCCATCGCCTGTTGCCCTCATCAAAACTCTCCTTACTTCTCACTCCTCACTAACAACTAACAATCAGCAATTAACAACCAACAACCAACCATTAACAACCGAAAAGCTATGTCTAACAACCTCCTCACTGTTGCCTACATCGCAGCGAGTGTTCTTTTTATCCTCAGCCTGGGAGGGCTTTCAAATCAGGAAACGGCTCGCCGGGGTAATGTTTTCGGCATCATTGGGATGCTGATTGCTTTTCTGGCGACTGCGATTGGGAGTGTAACCGCCTATGGGCTGCTGGCAGGGGTGATTCTGCCTGGAGCGATTATTGGGGCGACTATTGCTTCTCGTGTGGCGATGACTTCAATGCCAGAGTTGGTTGCCATTTTGCACAGTTTTGTCGGTTTAGCGGCGGTGCTGGTAGGTTTTGCCAATTATCTGAATCCGGATGCTTCCCTGATGGGGGTTGAGGCCACCATTCACGAAATTGAAATTTACGTCGGTGTCTTTATTGGTGCAGTCACTTTCACGGGTTCGGTGATTGCGTTTGGCAAATTGCGGGGTTTGATTGCCAGTAAACCTTTGATGTTGCCTGCTCGCCATTTTCTAAACCTGGCAATGCTGATCGCGTGTGTCTGGTTGGGATATGAGTTCATGGGGGGTGGTTTGCTGACAGGTTTGCAATCGCTGCTGATAATGAGCGCGATCGCCGGTCTGCTGGGAATCCATCTGGTGATGGCGATCGGCGGAGCGGATATGCCAGTGGTCATCTCCATGCTCAACAGTTATTCCGGTTGGGCGGCGGCAGCGGCAGGTTTTATGCTGTCCAACGACCTGTTGATTATTACGGGAGCGCTGGTTGGCAGCAGTGGGGCAATCCTCAGCTACATCATGTGCCGGGCAATGAACCGCTCCTTCATCAGCGTGATTATGGGAGGCTTTGGGGCTGGTACCTCCACGGCAAATGCCAGCAGTCAACCGGCAGGTGAGGTGACGCCCACAACGGTTGAAGAAACAGCGGAACTGTTGAAGTCGGCAAAAAGCGTGATTATTGTTCCCGGTTATGGGATGGCCGTGGCTCAAGCTCAGTATCCCATTTCGGAGATTGCCCGGCATCTGCGCGATCGCGGCGTCAATGTCCGCTTTGGGATTCATCCAGTTGCAGGTCGGATGCCGGGGCACATGAATGTCCTTCTGGCAGAGGCCAGCGTGCCCTACGACATTGTGCTGGAAATGGAGGAAATCAATGATGATTTTCCTGAAACCGATGTGGCCCTGGTGGTGGGAGCCAATGATACTGTGAACTCCAGTGCCTTAGAAGATCCCAACAGTCCCATTGCCGGAATGCCCGTGCTGGAAGTATGGAAGGCAAAGACGGTCGTGATTATGAAGCGCAGTATGGCAAGCGGCTATGCCGGGGTAGACAATCCCGTGTTCTACAAAGAGAATACCCGGATGTTGTTTGGCGATGCCCGCAAGAATGTGGATGCCATTTTAGGTGCCCTCAGTGTGAAGGAGCTTGCCGCTTCCCGTTCCTGAAATTTAGGCTTTACTATTAGGTCTACGCAAATAGGTCTACGCAAACGCGCTAGTACTCTGTCAAATCAAATTTGACGGGTAGCGAATGCCCAGGGAGTTGATGGAGGTTGAATTTTGAGGGTCTGTGACTCGTCAAAATTTTC
>JAIMBL010000284.1 GCA_023511615.1 Leptolyngbyaceae cyanobacterium HOT.MB2.61 | reverse complement strand
TTGCAGAAATTAGAGTCGCAGACGATCTCATCACTGACCGGATGGAATTACATTTTGGATGCGCTATCTGTAGCAGGCATTTCTTGAATTGGTATAAGATGTAGGCAACCCCCTGTGGCTCAGGATAAATTCCAGTTGCGGCCTCAAACACATCATCGTGGCCTACAATCACAGGTAGTGCCCAAATCGTAATGATTTTTGAGTTGTTAATGATGAGCGGCACCAGCCGCTCATCATTACCTTGTTAGGTCTACCCAATCACAGTATTGGTTCCCATTGCTGGAACAGTAATCAGCAACGGTTTGATACCTTCTCCCATTTGAGCCATTTGCGCTTCGGCATACTCCTCAGCAGGCGCAAAATTTAGCCCTGGTATCTTTTCATATATCTTCTAATTTCTGGTTCCCTGGGTTGAGGCTTATCTTAGCTTCTGTACCCACCACAGGCTGAATTATATTGGCTAACAGAGTACTTGCGATGTAGTTGCGATCGCAGCCCCAAATCCTAGATGTCAGTTAGTCACAGTACTTCCTCACATTCTAATGATATTTAGTCGCAAAAATCCCTCCACTCTCCGACAAATACTTTTGCAGATATAAGTTTGTCTCGCTGGAGTTAGATATTACTTATTGATATTCAATTTTATTAACGATCAAAAAGTTACTATGCTCGCAGTTCCAAAGTCAAGCATTAGAACTGCGGGCATCATAGCTGTTCAATCAATGTCTAGATTAATGAAAATTCCATCTGGCAGGCTTTTATCCTGGTCCGATATGACGTCAGTCTTAGTTGGGTTATGTTGGAATATGTAGATTTTCTTAACGATCAGCCAAAATATTTGAGAATACTATCGTTCACCTGCTGACTTTACTCTATGAAGTTTAGCCGGTAGTGGTTAACAAAATCTGAAACGCAATCGCGCAGATTATTTGAAATAGTACTTGATATATATTCTCATTAAGTCTTATATTTCTGTTGATTACTTGTCTCGGCTGTCTGGTGGACATCAACTGCCAGGGCTGGCTCGTGTCCCAATACACAGGGGAGTTACATGCAAAGACTCGGAGAAATTCTGATGGCAGCAGGAATTGTCGCGATCCCTCTGTTGCTGTTTTCAATCGTGGCGATCGCGCTGATTGTTGAGCGTGTCGTTTTCTGGTACCGCATCAACCGTCGCCAGGAAAAGGTGGTTCAAGAATCCCTGGCCCTGTATCGGGAAGATCCTTCGCTGGCTGTTGCAAAGCTAGAACGAAACGTCGATCTGCCCATGGCTCGAATTTTTCTGGAGGCGCTATCGCTAGAAGATGCAGAGCCCGATGAGCTGGCTCTGGCGATCGATGGTGCGATTCAAGCAGAAGTACCGACCCTTAAGCGCTTCAATAATATATTTGATACGATTATCACTCTGTCGCCCCTGTTAGGCCTGTTGGGCACAGTGTTGGGGCTGATTCGCTCGTTCTCGTCACTCAATCTGGGTAACATCGGTAGTGAAAATGCGGCTGGAGTCACCAGTGGGATCAGTGAAGCCCTGGTCTCAACTGCATTTGGCTTGATCGTGGCAGTCGTGACTCTGTTTTTTGCAAACACATTCCGGGGCTTTTATCTGCAGCAACTGGCCCTTATTCAGGAACATGCCGCTGAGCTAGAACTGCTTCATCGCCGCCGCTATAAGAAAGTGTTGGAGGTTTCCTATGCGACGACGCGCGATCGCTGAACCCGAAGTGCCGCCCCAGATCAACATCGTGCCGATGATCGACATCATCTTTGCGATTCTCACCTTCTTCATCATGTCCACCCTGTTTCTGGGACGGTTCGAAGGATTGACGGTCAGCCTTCCTAAAGCTCAATCGGCCAAACCTCAGAAAACCATTCGAGCCACCGTCACTCTGGATAGGCAGGGAAACCTTTACCTGAACAGAACCCCTACTCCAGTTGAGGCGTTGTCAAATGTAGTCCGCCAGCTAAACGAACCGGGCAAAGATCTGGTGGTTGTGCTCAATGCCGATGGCTCAGTCACCCACGATCGCGTCGTTGCCGTCATGGATCAAATTCGCCAGGTGGACGGAGCAAAAATGGCGATCGCAACGAAGCGGAAGGAGTAGCCCATGAACAGTTCAGAATCAGTCGTTCAACAACGGGAGAAGGAAGGAAGAGCCTTAAAAATCTTTCTGATCAGTAGTTTGACTGGATCACTGGTACTTCATGCGGCTGCGATGACGTTCAAAGTTGGGAATTTCTGGAGCGTGACTCCTGAATTTCCAGAAGACGATGAAATAGAACTGGTAGTGGAAGAAACTCCACCGGAAGAACCCATCCCGGAAGAAGTTGTGGCAGAGGTTGAACCTCCCCCTGAGCCAGAGGTGCCGGAGGAAGTGACCTTTGCTCCGGAGCTTGCTCCACCACCGCCCCTGGCTCCTGACAATCAGGCTCCGGTTGAGAAGGGCGAAGATGCCCCCAGCGATAAGCCTTTGCCTGCTGCCCCCGACTCCGCCCAACCGATGACCAGCAATGCGGGAGATACCAATCTGAAGATTGGGGGAGGACCAATTTTCAAGCCATTTGGGTTGGGGACAGGCTTAGGCACGGGCGATCGCCCCACCGGATTCAATCCCCTGGGTAAACCGGATGGTGATCCCAAAGGCAAGCCGGGGGAGACGGCGGTTCGGACAGCCCCCCCAGCCTCTCCGGCAAAACCCGCGAAACCAAAGGAGCCTGTTTGCGTCAGTTGCCCCAAACCCAGGTATCAGGGAAGGGAAGCAAGCCCCCGTGTGGACATGAAAATTTTGCCCAATGGGAGCGTCCAGGTTCGGTTGCGGAAATCAAGTGGCAATCCTGATCTGGACCGCGAAACATTGGAAACGATGAGCAAGTGGCGGTTTGATCCTCAGACAGTCCCCTCTGAGGGAGTGCGGAAACGGGTGCGGGTCACCTATGAAGAAGAGGGTTCCAGCTTCCAGCGTCAGAATGAGGAACGGCGACGCCAGGAGGCACAACGTCGCCAGGAAGCAGAACGTCGTCGCTTGGCCGAAGAAGAACGGCGACAGGCAGAAGAACGCCAGCGGACACCTGCTACTGCTGTGGAAACCCCGGAGACGATTAAACCCACCGCTTCCCCTGCTTCCCCCGTTCCTGCGGCTCCGGAACCCCCTGCGGCGATTGAGCAACCTGCCCCAGTTGCTGAACCCGCCCCACCCCCTGCTGTAGAAGCCCCACCGCCTGCCCCGGAGCCACCCGCGCCAGAACCTCCAGCCGTTGAACCAGCTCCGGCTCAGCCTCCTCCGCCTCCGCCTGCGGAGGCAGCCCCTGCACCCTCTGGTAACTGAGGTAAGGAATGGCTATTCAACTCTCCAGACTCCAGATGTATTGGCAGACAGGCGATCGCACTTTACCATCTGTTCTACTGTTGGTGGGTGGGTTGCTTCTGACTATCCTCATCTCCCTTTGTCAGGGAGCCATCCCCCTGAGCCCAATGGAGGTGTGGCAGGCATTGATGCACCGGGGTGACTCTCTGCATCAAACCATCGTCTGGGAATTGCGTCTGCCTCGAATCGTGGCGGCGCTGGTGGTTGGAGCTGCCCTGGGAATGTCAGGGGCATTGTTGCAGGGCATGTTACGCAACGGACTGGCCGATCCCTTCGTATTGGGAATTTCGGCGGGGGCCGGGCTGGTGGCGATCGCTCTCCTGACCCTAAATGTGCTACAAGCCTGGGTGCCTTTAGGAGCCTGGTTTGGCGCACTGCTGACAGCAGCCCTGGTGTATGGGTTGGGTCTGGTTGGACGGAGCATTGCCATTGAACGGTTGATTCTGGCGGGGGTTGCCGTCAGTTCCTTGTTTGGAGCCATTCAAACGACCTTGCTGTTACTGGCAGATGATGGCCGGATTCAGGCTGCCCTTAACTGGCTGATTGGCAGCTTAAACGGACGAGGTTGGCCAGAAGTCGCGATGGCGGGTCCGTACGTAGCGATCGCCCTGTTGGGGGGCTGTTTGCTGGCACGGGATCTGAACCTGCTGGCTCTGGGAGAGGATCTGGCCATGGGGTTGGGAACCTCCCTGCTGCGATCGCGCCTGTTAATTGGTGCCGTTGCCAGTCTCCTGGCGGCCAGTGCCGTCAGTATGGCTGGGTTGATTGGATTTGTTGGCCTGGTCGTTCCCCACGGAGTTCGCCTGCTGGTTGGTTACGATTACCGCTGGGTGCTACCATTGTCTGCCCTGGGAGGAGCCTGGGTGCTGCTCTTGGCCGACCTGCTTTCCCGTCTGGGAGCGATTGAACTTCCCGTTGGAGCAGTCACTGCCCTGCTGGGTTCGCCACTGTTCATCTGGCTACTATATCGCCGGAGTGGGAGGAGGAGGAATGGGTAGATGAGGGTTTCACTCCTTATGTCCACTAATGACTAGAGCTAAGAACCAAAAGCCAGGAGCCAGGAAGCGATGTACAAGCAGAATTTAAAGCTCAAGACTCAAAACTCAAAACTCAAAACCTCTCCTCCCCTGCTTGAGGTTCACGCTCTCTCTGGCGGCTATACCAGTGAATCGATTATTCGAGGGATTGATCTCACCCTTCAAACTGGAGAATGGCTCAGTCTTGTGGGTGCCAATGGATCGGGAAAATCAACCCTGTTGCGGTTGTTGAGCCGGATTCTGCCACCGCAACGAGGAAAAGTCTGGCTGGAGGGTAAAGTGATACACGAACAACCGGCTCACTGGGTTGCTCAAAGGCTCGCCATTTTGCCCCAACAGCCAACGGTTCCGGCAGGGTTATCCGTGCGACAGTTGGTCAGTCTGGGGCGCATACCCCACCAACCCTGGTGGCGATGGGAGTTGAGTTTTACCGATCGGCAGAAAGTTGATCAGGCGATCGCCCAAACCCGCCTGGAGTCCCTGAGCGATCGCCCCGTCGAACATCTTTCTGGCGGCGAACGACAACGGGCTTTTCTGGCGCTGGCACTGGCTCAGGATCCAAAGGTGTTGTTGCTGGATGAACCCACCACCTTCCTGGATTTGCGTTATCAGCTAGAACTGCTGGAATTACTGAAAGAGCTGAATCATCAGCACCATCTGACCATCATTACGGTATTGCATGATGTCAACCTGGCAGCCCGCTACAGCGATCGCATCGCCATGCTGAAACAGGGTGTAATTACGACGATCGGCCATCCAGAAGAAGTACTGACGCCAACCAATCTTGCAGAGGTATTTGGCGTTCAAGCCACTATTCTACAAACACCCGTCGGCCTCCAAATTTGCCCTCTCTCGTCAGAAGTGCAACATTTTCACAGTCGGGATGGACCCTAGTAGTCTGCCACGCAGATTTTGATGGGTTTGCAACTGATCAAAACTCTATGAATTGCTTTTTCCAGGTTTAGG
>JAIMBL010000283.1 GCA_023511615.1 Leptolyngbyaceae cyanobacterium HOT.MB2.61 | reverse complement strand
CCCCCCCCCCCCCCCCCCCCCCCCCCCCCCCCCCCCCCCCCCCCCCCCCCCCCCCCCCCCCCCCCCCGCCCCCGGCCCGGCGCCCGGTGGAACTCAAAACTCAAAACTCCCCCCATCCTCACCCTTGCCTCCTCCTCTAACAACCAACAACTAACAACTCCTCCTCATTTCTCCCTCGGTCCCAGGACCATTTGCAGCACGAAGGGATCGCCACCTGCTTTGTGGTACTTGTCTGCCCAGGCGCGGATGACTTCGTCCAATTCTTCCATGGCCTGGTCGAGGCGATCGCTGGGAATGTCCAGTTCTTCCAGCACACGCATCACTTTGGACACCCGCGCGGCCCAGGCATTCATCAACCGGAAGTAGCGGGCCGTATCTTCCACCATAATGTAGGTGCGTTCTTCCTCATCCGCAGGGGAATAGGAAGCGCGGGTGAGAGCGTAGAATGGCATTCCCCAGGGAGAATCGATGCGAGTGACGGTGCCTGAGTAAATCAATCGTCGCTTGATATGCTCTGCTAGGGCTTCGCTGAGTGGCATCCGCCGATCCGGTGGCAGGTCTTCCTGGGAGCGGGCGTGGAGAAACTCAATCAGATCCAAGAATTGGAAAGAGTTGATTAATTGCGCATCTGGCAATCCCGTGGGAGGAAGTTTGACCTCAATTTGGCGCTTTTCTTCCGTGGTAAGGCTAGTGCCAGAAATGCGCGATCGCCCCGGTTGCCAGGGATACTGCTCTAGCCAGACGTAGGGGAGTTGAATCAAGTAGCGGGGTTCCTGGGAACCCAGCATCTTCAGGAGTTTTCCTTCAGTTAGCGCCTGCCGCACTTCTTCAACAATGGCCTTGACCCGTTTGGGCTCAATATGGTGCAGGTGCCCTGTCATGCGGAGGTTCTGATCCTGCTCCAAATAAGTCATATAGATGGCGCATTTAGCAGCGGTTGCGGCTGCGTCCAGAAACGCTCCATGACGATGCCCACTGGTTCGCATCGCACTAAAGGCCAGATAAAGTAGGATCTGATCCATTGCACTGGGGCTAAGGCGTTTGATCAGATCGAGGTCGTTGGTCATGTCAGGCAAATAGGTTTAGAGATGCCACTGAATGAGGGCGAAGATCGGTGATTTTTACTAGAGAACAGTTCATTTGTCAGATAAATATATCGCTTGATTGCACAAGATAGAACTGTTCTATCACCAGGATCATTAAAGCTTGAATCTTGGAGAATTTACTACCCTATTACTCAAAATATTCCCCATTACTCAAAATATTCCCAAAATTTCAGAAAATCCGGCCAGTCATCCTTAAATAGATTCCATTATTGGCATTGCTGAAGCAGGGTGCCCCTGAAACGAAATTTCAGGCATTAGGCTCTTTACATGCCAGGAATCAGCGATGCTTTGCTTCCATTTGGAGGGAGCTAGCAGGTGGTGACGGGGGAAAGTCAGTGCCCGTTGCCCGCCACCTTTTGTCCGTATCAAAACAGGCCCTAGGAACTACGCCCATGCGGAGTACCAGTGCCCAAACAGTTCTCGTCGGCCACTGCCGCGATGGAAGAGGCGATCGCGGTTCTCAGTCTGAGTAGTAACATTAAAAAGATTGAGGCATTGAAGACATCCGGTTGCGGGCGTAACTACCGCACCCAACTTAGAACACACAACGGTCAGTAGAGATTCTGGTAGCAGATGAAGCCGCATAAACGTGTCGTCCGTGTCAAGGTTTCTATTCCCTGATACGGAGCATGAATAAGGAAATCAGGACAAAACAAAAAAGTTCAGGGCGAAGAACGCGGATCAAGTCCATCCCGAAGCCCATCGCCCAGAAGGTTGAATGCCAGAACAATCAGCGTAATGAAAAGACCGGGAAACAGGGTCGTCCAGGGAGCTGTTAAGGAGTATCCCCCTTTAAAGGCATCGGATAACATGGTGCCCAGTTCTGGGGTAGGAGGTTGTGCCCCCAAACCCAAAAATCCCAGCCCTGCGGCTTCCAGGGTTGCTGTGCCGATTGAAAGGCTTGCTTGAACGATAATGGGGGCCAGGCTAGCGGGTAAAATATGATGACATAGCAAGTGACCCAGCGGAGCCCCCAGTGCCTGGACGGCCTGCACAAACTCCTGCTCTTTGAGGGAAAGCACCATTGCTCGTGTTAACCGGGTGAAGATAGGAATCTGAACAATACCGACTGCTACCATCACGCTGGGCAGACTGGGACCAGTGACCGTGACAATCGCGATCGCCAGCAGAATCGATGGAAACGCCAGCAGGATATCTGTTACCCAACCAATCACCCCCTCAATCCGCCCCCTAAAATACCCGGCAACCAGTCCCAGCAGCAGTCCAACTATCAGCCCCAATCCCACTGACACCATGCTTACTACCAGCGATGTCTGAACTCCATACCAGACCAGCGTCAACACATCACGCCCCAGGGCATCGGTTCCAAACCAGTGGGCCGTACTGGGAGCAGTCAGCCGCGCCAAGTAGTCCCGATCCGTCGTCGGGTCATAGGGCCGCAGGATGGGAGCCAGCAATGCCAGCAAAATGAGAGCGATCGCCAACCCCAATCCAATTCTTCCAGAGGAAGATTGCCAGAAACGTTGAACAGCTCGTTGGGTGAGGCGCATAGGGAAGTTGTTAGTTGTTGGTTGTTAGAGGAGGAGGAGGGAGGGAAGAGGGGAGGTTTGAGGTTTGAGTTTCACCTCCCCTCCTTCCTATCCCCCTTCTGCCTCCTGGCTCCTTATCCCTCACCTGTACTGAATCCTCGGATCAAAGAGGGCATAGGAAATGTCTACCAGTAAGTTGACCAGGACGAAGGCGATCGCCACAAAGACCACTCCTCCCTGCACAACGGGGTAGTCACGTGTAAAAATGCCATCGTAAATCCAGGAGCCAATACCGGGCCAGGAAAAAATGGTTTCTGTTAGAATGGCTCCTCCCAGCAAGGTGCCAAACTGAAGCCCGGTAATGGTGACAACTGGCAGAAGGGCATTTCTCAGGGCATGGCGGGGAATAACCCACAGTTCGGGTACACCTTTGGCCCTGGCGGTTCGAATGTAATCCTGTGACAAAGTTTCTAAGAGGGCGCTGCGGGTGATGCGGGCCAGAATTGCGAGAGGAATGGTTCCCAGAGCCAGAGCTGGCAAAACCAAGTGAGCCAGGATGTCTTTCAGGGCATTGCTATCCAGTTGCAGGAGGGCATCCAGGACATAGAAGCCAGTAATCGGCTGAAAGCTAAACCCAGCATCGACGCTAATCCGCCCACTGGGAGGTAGCCATTGTAGATCGACAGAAAACAGGTAAATCAGCAAAAGCCCCAGCCAGTAGACGGGTAGGGACACTCCCACCAGCGAACCCGTCATCATTAAGTTATCAAGCCAGCTATTTTTGCGGACGGCTGCCAGAATCCCCGCCGGGATACCCAGAACCAGAGCAACCAAAATGGCAGCAGCGGATAGTTCTAACGTGGCAGGAAAGCGGCTTTTTAACTCATCAGCGATGGGGATACCGCTGATAATACTGGTGCCCAAATCAAAGCGAAGTAGATTTCCCAGGAAAGTGAGGTACTGGATAGGCAGGGGTTGGTTCAGTCCCAACCGCTCCCGCAGGGCAGAGAGTTGTTCAGGGGTTGCTCGTTCTCCTAACAGAACCACGGCAGGATCGCCAGGAATGAGATGCAAGAAGCAGAAAACAAGAAGGGTAATTCCCAGAAGAACGGGCAGCAAGCCCAGTAAGCGTTTGAGGATGTAGAGCCACACGGATGAACTTTTTTGTATAAGGGGGAGGGATTTGAATAAGCTCAAACCCTTTGCAGGGCAGCTCTTCCAGTATAAGGTCAAAAATCTAAAATCCAAAGTTGAGTGCGTATGTTAGATTTGGCTAGCTCAAAGCTGCCCCTGGTAATCCGTCAGAATTGGTTTTAGGCGTGCCTGGATCAATAAAAACAATTTCCAGGTGTTTTGGAGGGTTTACAACCTACAAAAATAGTCTTGACAGACTACCAGTTGCAGAGAATAGAATTTGCTCTCGGCGATCGCGCCAATCTGTGATGGAAAAACTCCTGAAGCGAATAACAGGGTTCCTCTTTACGGCAGGCTTAATCATCTTCTGCCCACCCTCGAACATGGCTACACTCAGTCACTCGACGATTACCTCAGACCAGGCAGAGCAGGCAGCTCTTAAATCCGTATCTCCTCATCATGCCAGCGCGACCGAATCGCTGCACTTGTCTGACGATTCAGCCCGGTTGCCCTCTGCCTCACTGATAGACCAGCGGGCTGAGAAAGGTTCGACGGTACTTTCCTTGATAGCACCTGCTAGAGATGGGGCACTGTCCCATGTAACCAGCCCCCTTGATGAAAAGGATAGTGCCCAGTTTGAGCGGATTATGCAGAATGCCCGTTCACAATCGCTGCATAATCGCCCGATGGGAGAGATTGTACAGGCGATCGCCCAACAATTGCTGGGTAGTCCCTATGAGGGGAATCTGTTGGATCGATCTTCAAAGGAAATGCTGGTGGTTTCGCTGACCCGGTTTGATTGTGTTTTATTTGTGGAAACGGTTCTGGCTCTGGCAAGGGGCATCGCTGTACAGGACTACTCCTATCAAACCTTTGCCAGCCATTTGCAAAATCAGCGCTACCGGGATGGCAGGCTGGATGGTTACTGTAGCCGTTTGCATTACTTCTCGGAATGGATTGTTGATAATCAGCGGCGAGGAAATGTACTCAACATTGCGGCAGAACTGGGCGGTGTTTCCTTCCCCAAAATCCTTAATTTTATGAGTACTCACCGCAGCAGCTACCCCCAATTGGTGGATGATTCCGCCTACCACTGTGTGCAACAGATGGAATCCAGCCTCAATCCATTGACCCTTTATTACATTCCTCAAAACCAAATTCGGCAGCACTACGCTCAACTGCGGCCGGGAGACATTGTGGCGATCGCCACTGATATTCCGGGTTTAGACGTAACACACACTGGTCTGGTCTACCGCAATGAGGATGGTAGCCTGGGGCTGATCCATGCAGCCCCTGATAGCGGGGTCAAAATTTCCCCTGACTTACAGAGCTATGTGAGCAACGTTGAGAACCGAATCGGTGTCTTGGTGGCGCGTCCCACCGATCCGCGATCGCCCATTTCTGGCCTCTAGCATCGGCTGCCCGTACTCTCACAATCCAGCGCCACAAGAAGTCTACCAATTCTCGATTTTGGATTTGCGATTTTGGATTGACAAACGCCAGCCCTGAGAGGATTGTAACCTGTTCACCTGTAGCCCTACTTTGAAGAACTGGCATCAAATCGCTGAAAGTACCCTGATCGCTAGTACTCTGTCAAATTGAATTTGACGGTTAGCGAATACCCAGGAAGTTGATGGGGGTTAAATTTTGAGGGTCTG
>JAIMBL010000282.1 GCA_023511615.1 Leptolyngbyaceae cyanobacterium HOT.MB2.61 | reverse complement strand
GATCAAAAAGACGATTCAGCTGCTCACCAGGACGCTGCTTAATTCTTCTTCATACACCAGATTTGACAATAACTCTTGCCAAATATGGGACTGGTTAGCAGTGGCTGCTCGGATACCATCCGCTCTTCGGCGGGGTGCTGATTGGAAGGTTGCCGAACTATCTCACTGTAGCCATTGGTGAATTCGTCGGTGCGATCGCGAGTGTTCCAAACCACGGCCAATCGTCCCCAGAGCTTCAAGATTCGATGGAATTCAGGCAAACAGCGAGCAGGGTCAAACCAGTGAAACGCCTGAAAACAGGTGACAAGATCGACTGAGGTATCGGGTAGTTCGGTGTCTTCTGCGTTTCCGGCTCGAAACGTAACATTGGGATAGCTTTCTGCAGTCTGTCGCATCGCTAAGTTTGGTTCAACCGCGTAGACCTGTACGCCGCGATCGCCCAGTAACCGTGAGGAAATACCCGTTCCTGCCCCCACATCCGCTGCTACGATGGAAGCCACTGAATTGAACCCACTCAAGATTGCGTCAATTGCTTCCATTGGGTAGTTGGGTCGGTAGCGGGCGCAGTCCTCAGCCCGGTTGGAAAAACGTTCCAGCGGGTTCATCTGGTGAAGTGGTGTTTGGTCTGCCATGTTACAAATGTGGCAAAAATTACATATTGCCCCCTGTATCTCTAGTATCCTTTGATTTTGGTGTCTTAACCTCGAAGTTGGTGTGAGGATCGATGTCTAATCCTATTCTTAAATGGAAGTCATTGATGGCTACCCCTGTCGGCTTATGGGCAGCCTTATTTGTATCGGCAACAGCAGCAGGGCTGGTACCCACCAAAGTCGTCGCTGATCAGGTTCGGAACGCGTCAGGCGCGGCCTCAGCAGGCGCTGTAGAGCCGATATCAATTGATCAAATTTCAAATGTTGCTAGTTTTGATAAGTCTGAGGGTTCCGATCCAGTTGAAGTCGATAATGGCATGGAGCAGGTCACCTCAGTTTCCCAACTGAGGGATGTGAGGCCAACTGACTGGGCATTTCAGGCATTGCAGTCCCTGGTAGAGCGCTACGGCTGCATCGTTGGCTATCCAGATAGAACCTATCGGGGGAACCGGGCGCTGAGCCGTTATGAGTTTGCTGCCGGAGTCAATGCCTGTATGGACCGGATTACTGAGTTGCTGACAGCAGCTACCAGCGATCTGGTCAGGAAGGAAGACCTGCTGGCTCTCCAAAAGCTTCAGGAAGAGTTTGCAGCTGAACTGGCCGTTTTACGGGGTCGGGTAGACCAGCTTGAAGTTCGGACCGCTACCCTGGAAGCCCAGCAGTTTTCAACCACAACCAAGTTAAATGGTTTAGTCTGGTTTAATGTGACTGGGGCAACGGCTGGGCGCGATGTTTTATATGAGGCCGTCCCTGGCGCCAGGGCAGATGTGCGGTTTGCGGGGGCTCGCGATGCCCTAGGCAATCCCATTGTTTTGACCACGGGTGACCCTGAAATTACCTTTGGTTTCCTCACCTGGCTGACCCTCAGCACCTCCTTCTCAGGTAAGGATCAACTGGTGACTCAGTTGAGTGCAGGAAACTCTATTTCTCCAGCGAACCAGTATGCCTCTGCGGGGTTCTTTAATGCTTTCGGCGTGCCGTTTACCGATCAAACAGCAGGTACGGTCAATGGCAGAAGCGATTTTGTCATCCATGATCTGTTCTATAGCTTCCCACTCAACGATTCGATGAAGCTGACGGTTGGCCCACGGGTCAACTGGTATCGCCATTTTGACTTCAACCGCTACACCTTCTTCCTGACGGGTGCTAGCTCTTTTGACTCCATCGGCAGCACCCAGACTAATGCGATCGACCGGGGTTCGGGTCTGGTGTTTGAGTGGAATATCAGCAAGCAGTTTCGGTTTGCGGCTGCTTACCTGGGAGAAAATACGGAGTTTTTACCCAGCCAGTTTGGGTTCAACACCTCTAGCAATCCTAACTTCGGATTGTTTGGGGGCACCAATACTACTACGGCTGAGTTGACCTTCTCACCGACAGACACCATCAATATTCGCTTCCTGTACAACTATTCCAGGATTCAGGCTTATGGGGGGCAGGTCGGTGGTGCCATTGGTGAGCCCATTCCCTATGGCTATCTGGATGCAGGTCCCGGTTTCTCGATCTTTGACCCGATTACGGGCGGTGTGTCGGATGGGGGGTTGAAGTATGCCTTTGCCCATACCTTTTCAGTCAACTTTGATTGGGCGATCGCTCCCTGGATTGGCATTTTTGGTCGTTATAACTACGCCACCACCAAGCTAAAGCCGATTGATGAGCGGGTTAATACTCAATCCTTCCAGGTCGGGCTTGGCTTCCCCGATCTGTTCAAGAAAGGAGCTTTAGGCGTTGTTACTTACCTCGTGCCAATGGATATTTTGAAGGGGGAAGAGTTCTTTGCATCCGGTTCAGGCGATGGCGGCACCATGTCTGAGTTTGAAGCCAGTTACTACTTCCCGATTACCAACAACATCGCCCTTGTACCGGCATTCTACGTTATCTTCAACGCCAACAACTTTGACAGAAACCCTACCATCTATGTGGGGAATGTTCGGGCCCAGTTTAGCTTCTAGTTGATGACCCAAATCGTGTGGGAGACAGTTGGGCCAGGAGTTCATCGGTTTTTCCGGTTACGTTCCGGGCAAATCGTCTCGCCAGAGGGGGGACGATCGCCAGCGGATTGCTGAACCCGGAAAACAGGTGAACTCCTTCATGGCCGGGAATCGCACCAATCAGGGGGAGGCGATCGTGGCTAAATGCAATTAAACAGTGATGCCAGGTGCCTGGTAAGTCCTTCAAGGCAGGCAGGATTCGTCCAACTTGAGTTCGGATTTCTGCTTCGCTTTTTTGGGCATCCACCAGAGCATTGGGGTCGGTTAAAGTGCGACTGACCTGACCCATGCGCACAGTACCATCCCTCATCTGAATGGCTCCCGCGTCCAGAATTGCAGGTGCTGGCTCGTATCCCGGTTGATCCCAAAGAACATCCAGTTCTATTTTGCTGGCTTTGGCTTCAAGCTGAAACCGTTGGGTGTTTGCTGGCATCACTAAAGTCCGCAGATTCAGTTCAATGGGTGGTGTCTCCACCAGTTCGCCATGGGTGAAGTAGAGCCGTACAGGGATTCCGGCTGTTTTCAGGAGCGATCGACTCAGAGCTCCAGCACAAACGGCAACATTGGCACTGTGGTAGACCTCCTCTCCACAGATAACCCCGGTAATCCGAAGGTTTTCGCCTCGCAGTAGCCCGGTCACCTGACCAACCTGTACCTTTCCCCCCAGACGGATCATTGCCTGAGTGTAGGCGCGGGCTGTGGCTTCAGGAGCGATGTGCCCATGCTTAACCGTAAGCGCACCCGCGATCGCCGCCGGATTCAGCAACGGTTCCAGCTCACAGGCTTCTTCCACGCTCACCAACCGGGGTGAATCAGCGAAATGGGCATAGGATTGGGCAGTGGCCTCCAGATCCGCATCCGGGGGAATAGTTAACACCAGATCGAGCTCCCGGAACTGGGTGTCCGCCTCTAATTCTTGCGACAGGGTTTGATGAATCGCTTTCCCTTCGGCACAAATCTGGCGCATCAGTTCTGTAGTTCCAGACCAATAAGCCAACCCACCATAACCAAATCGGGTTGCCCCCTGAAGCAGCGAGTGACGCTCCAGCAGAAGCACTGAGAACCCATGTCTGATAAGTTCATAACTTAGTGCCGCGCCCGTAATCCCTGCACCAACAACAATCCAATCAAAGGATTTCATAGAAGGTTGAAATGTATCCAAAATAACAATGTTTGACTCCAGCCCAGTGATTTGATCATCCCCCCCATACGCTGCGATCGCCCCCGTAATCTAACCCATATGGCATAGCAACAAAGTGCCCCATTTATCTTTGCAAAGGAGGAGTTGAACGTGAACCATAATCGTACCGTATACAACAGTCAGTCCCTATCTATTCGCCGTCGTCAGGTCATTCGCGGGCTGCTGGCAACCGGAGCCTTTAGCATCACATCACGGCTCTGGACAGGTTGTACCCCCACCTCAACACCAGAAGGCGGAACAGGTAGCCCCAGTCCTGCCACTGGCGGTAAAGAAGTTACGATGGGCTACATCTATGTAGGTCCCAAGGATGACTATGGCTATAACCAGGCTCATTTTGAAGGGAAAGAAGGCGTTTCCAAAGTCGCAGGGGTAAAAACCGTTGAGCAGGCAAACGTTCCCGAGACGACGGAAGTGCAGGAAGTTATGCTGAACATGATCAACCAGGATGGTGTAACGGTTCTCTTCCCCACATCCTTTGGCTACTTCGACCCCCACATTCTAAAAATTGCGCAGGAAAACCCTGAAGTCCAATTTTTCCACTGCGGCGGGCTTTATCAGGAAGGAAAACACCCCAACAACGTTGGTAGCTACTTCGGTTATATTGATGAAGCGCAATACGTGGCAGGTATTGTTGCTGCCCACACGTCCGAAACAGGTAAGCTCGGTTTCATTGCCGCCAAACCCATTCCTCAGGTACTTCGAAATATTAACAGCTACACCCTGGGAGCCCGTACCGTGAACCCTAAAGCGACCACCCAGGTCGTCTTCACTGGCGATTGGGCTCTTCCCGTTAAAGAAGCCGAAGCGGCAAATAGTATGGCTGACCAGAACATTGACGTGATTACATGCCATGTGGACAGTCCTAAAGTCATTATGGAAACCGCAGAGAAGCGGGGCATCTACTGTACTGGCTACCATACCAACCAATCCTCCCTGGCTCCCAAAGGCTACCTCACTGGTGCCGAGTGGGACTGGACAAAGATTTACACCAACTATGCCGAGGCAATCCTGGCTGGCAAAACCCTGATGAATGGGGGGATTCCCCATCTGGTTAGAGGCGGATATAAGGATGGGTTTGTCAAACTATCTGCTTATGGACCTGCTGTCAGTGAAGCCGCCCAAAAAGGTGCAGAAGCCGCCAAAGCCCAACTAATGGAAGGTACGCTCGTGATTTACAGGGGAGAAATAAAAGACAATACTGGGAAAGTAGTTATCCCAGCAGGCAAAGAGTTTAAACAAACCGATCCCCAACTGGAAACAATGGATTGGTTAGTGGAAGGAGTGATTGGCAGTACCAAGAGTTAAGGGAACTGTTAGTTGTTGATTGTTCTTCTTAGAAGAAGTGAGGGTCGAAGTGGCAGGTGGCAGACGATAGGGGATAGGAGACAGGCAGAACTCACTCAAAACTAATCTAAGTGAGGGGTGAGGTGAAAAAGCAGAACGCAGAACTCAAAACTCTCATAATTCCTGGCCCCCAGATTCTAAGTAGGTAGACATAATTAATTGGAAGAAAGGGGAGTGGGGGCGTTTCCCCCACGCACGGGGTTTGACCCCCAGTCTCATATACAAAAAGCCCAACCCA
>JAIMBL010000281.1 GCA_023511615.1 Leptolyngbyaceae cyanobacterium HOT.MB2.61 | reverse complement strand
GGCCGAGATCGCCCCCTTGGTTTTGCCGATGTTTTTGTCCGCCTGGAAAATCCAACCAACACAGAAATCAATCTGGAAATTCAGCGAATTGAAATCAAGGACGCTTCATTTGATTACACTTTCATGATCAGCGAAGCTCCCAAAAAAATTTTGTTACACCCACTGGAAATTTCTGAAAACTCATTTCACTTAACGAATAAGGAGGGCTATAGCAGACCTGCAAAGGTAAAAGCTATCGTCACTTACCAAATCAATGAACAAGTAAAAGTGATTGAGTCTGAACCCGCTACCATTGATCGACATTGAAAGACACTGGTTCTACCATCATTCTTTAGACATTCCCGGAAATAAGTGGAACCCCTGGCTGGGGGCTAAGCCCCCACACCCCCTTTAATCCCAATGTCCTAAGCAACCTGGCGACAGCTATAACTTAATTTGTGTTTTCCTTGCTACGCATCTCTATCGTAAAGAACAAAGAGGGATGGGCACGGGAGACCCCTTGCTCATCGTACGGGCTTTCCCCAGTGGTTCTTCCATAAGCGATTTGGGGGGTGGGCTGTATGGCCTCTAAAATTTGGCAAAAAACCGAGAAGAATCTTCCCCAGTTTTCCCTATCACTCCTTGACCTGAGAAGCATAGGCTACAGATGCAAACAAACTTTTGTAACGATTCGCGCATTACGTTCATTCAGACCTGAAGAGTCTTTAGGAGACCAATACAACTTCGCAAGACCAGGCACTACCGAGGAGGTCACAGCGATGAGAAGCTACTGGAAAACAACAATAACCAAAGCAACCATCTGGCTGGCGGCTGAAATCCTCCTGACGGTGGTTGGGCTTGATAATCTGGCAGACTACAGTGAGTTTATCTTTGAGCGGGAGGTGGCTGGTGGGGCTGCGATCGCCACCGCAGTGCAAATCTCCAATCCCTAAACTCTCGCCTCTGTCGCCGCTCGAATTTTTTCAATCCATTCATGCATGCCATCGGTATCCAAACGGTAACTTAACGGATGCGCAATCAACCGGGCAGTACTTTCAAACAATACATCAGTTTCAATTAAGCCATTTTCTCTGAGCGTTGTCCCAGTTGCCACCAGATCGACAATCGCTTCTGACATGCCCGTAATCGGCCCCAACTCCACAGACCCGTAGAGGGGCACAATTTCCACTGGCAAATCCAGACTGTTGAAATATTCACGGGCACAGTGGACGAACTTCGAGGCTACCCGTCCATACAGCGGCAATTCCAGGGCTGAACGATAGGGACTGGACTTTTTGACCGCCACCGACATGCGGCATTTGCCATAACCCAGATCCGCCAGGTGGGCAACCTGGGGCACCTTTTCCCGCAGCACATCGTAACCCACAATGCCCAGTTGAGCCTGACCGTATTCCACATATACTGGAACATCATGATTTCGCACCAGTAAGGCTTTGGCGGTATTTGTTGGGTCGGCAATCTGCAACAGCCGATTTGAGGGTTCTAGAAACGCGCTGAAGTCTAACCCGATTGATTGCAATAACCGGATGCTGTCTTCTAAAAGGGCACCTTTGGGAAGCGCAACAGTCAGCATAGAAATTCAGAATAGAGAGAGGAATGGAGAATGAAAGAAAATGAATTGATTTGTAGCTCCCTATCAAACCGGAGACGGTTAATCGTCGTTGGCTACTGGCTGCTGGCTTCCAGATAGCCTGACATCAATAACCGGGCGATAGTGAACGACTGTTTGGTATCGGCAAGTTCAGTTCAATTATGAGCTTGTTTGTGCTGAATTCATTACTCTAATTCCGACTTGCCTGAGAGCTTGGTGATAAGTGATGCTTATCATCAAGACAAAATCAATATTTCAGGGACTTTGTTATAGATGAAAGAGTAGCTTACACTACTTTTTCACTAGCAAGCCAGAAGAACCCTAATCCCTAACTTCTTTCCCTTTCTTATGCGAGTAGTGCCCAAATCGTAATGATTTTTGAGTCGTGAATGATGGCGTCTGGCGTTGCTCATCATTACCTTGTTAGGTCTACCCTTATGCGAATCCTTCTGGTTGACGACGAAGCAGAAATGGCAGACCCCCTGAGTCGAATTCTGACGCAGCAGGGGTATACGGTTGATGTAGCTTATGACGGCAGTAAGGGTCGCCAACTGGTACAGGAAAACCATTATGACCTGTTGATTTTGGACTGGATGCTGCCTCAGTTATCGGGGTTAGAGATTTGCCAGCAGTTGCGATCGCGGGGCAACACAACTCCTGTCCTCTTTCTCACAGCCAAAGATACCATCGACGACCGGGTAGAGGGACTCGACGCTGGAGCCGACGACTACCTGGTCAAACCCTTTGAACTGCGGGAACTGTTGGCTAGAGTGCGGGCACTGCTGCGCCGCCCGCCAACCTTGGAGCCACCTGCCCCCTCTCAACGCCTGAAGATAGACGATCTGGAACTTGACCCCGCTAATCAGTTGGCATACCGTCATGGACGGGCGATCGAGCTTTCTGAGAAAGAAACACAACTGCTGGAGTACTTGATGCGTCACCCCAATCAGCTTTTGACCCATGACCAGATTCATCAACACCTCTGGGGTGAAAGTGCCGAGAAGCCAACCAGTAATGCTCTAGCAGCCCAAATTCGGTTACTACGCCGGAAGATTGAGACAGAAGGCGAGCCTGCGTTAATCAACACAGTCTACGGAAGGGGGTATCGCCTGGGTGTTGCAGAGGGTCCCAATGTCAGCAAATTTTGAAATTTTATTAAAGAGGCTTTAACCCTTATGGAATAAGGCTTTCAGAGCTTAGGATAGGCAAGAAGTATCCTAAGAAATCTATCTTGTGGTAAATTAACGAAGTTTTCGGGAAATGTAATATCTAACACAGCTTTTTCTAACTGTTGTGCATCTCATCTACATAGCAAATCACTATGCCAATCTTTGGACTCGTATGGGTCGCCTCTTGGGTAGGGTGTTTCTTCTCATCCAGTCAAGACTTGTTGAAAGCACCTAGTTATCCGACCTGCGTTCTGTCGGTTCAATCTCCCCATAGCGCCAACCGTTCTCATAGCCGGTTGGTTGAAATCGCTGCTCAACTTCAGCAGGTGTCAACTTCAGCTTCTCTTGTGCAGGTATCAGGCAAGAAAGGGCTGGGATTTGCAGTTAAGAACAGCAACAACAAGCTTTCCAGAACCGTTCGGACTTCTTTGCCGCCTAAAAAAACCTTTTCTGGGCTAGTTTCCAGCCAGCCAACGTCAGCGATTGCCCCATCTCCACCCCCAATATCCTCAGGCAGGCTGTTCGTCACACTAAAAAACCTCCTGTCTGGCTTCCAGGATCCCTTTAAGGCACCGACCCCCCTCCCGCCAAAAGCTGTATCAAAAATTACTCCAGTCAAAAACACCCGTTCTCTTGAAATCAAAATTGAAAAATCCAACCGAGCCAAGTTGGGTCGCTGCTCTTTGATCCAGGCGAAAAGTGAATCTTCAACGCCTGATCAGCCGGAGCACTTTCAGGTGAAATTTCGCGGGTCTGTAATTGGCGAAGTTCCTGACCGACGACAGGCTGCTGCGATCGCCCAACGCCTGGAAAAAGCTTTGAGAACTGCAAAACTGGAGCCTTCTCAACTACAGCCCGCCCTGGTCGATGCCCTGCCAGCGATAAAACTGGGAGATAGTATACTCTTTAGCCTCGATAGGATTCTACTACCAGCGGAAGGATGCAACTTTGAACTGCTGGCGTTTCAGTGGACTAACAATTTGCGCTCTGCTCTGTCAGAGCCGCCTCTGACTCTGGTAGAGGCTCAGGAAAAGATGTATGGGGTAAGGTCAACTGGAGAGGCGATCGCCGGAACCGCTTCCTGGTATGGTCCCTACTTCCACGGGCAACTAACGGCAACCGGTGAAATCTTTGACCAAAATGCATTCACTGCGGCCCATCCTTCATTGCCCTTTGGCACCTATCTCAAGGTGACCAACTTGCTTAACGGGAAATCGATCATCGTTCGGATTAACGACCGGGGACCCTACATCGACGATCGTACCCTCGACCTTTCCCGTGAAGCAGCCCGCTACCTGGACAGTGAAATGCAAGGAGTGGTGCCCATCGAAGCAGTGATTATGGAGCCCGCTTTAAGCCCGACTTCGCAAACGGTTGCCAGGCTATAGGTTGACACCAATCGGCAGAATGATATGACGGCTATCATCAATCATCAGCCGCCCTTCCTCCCGAAGTTGACCGAGAAGACGAGTCACCGTTACACGAGTCGTTCCGATCGCACTGGCCAAGTGCTGATGAGTTAACCTGACACTGAGACGGGTTCCCTCAGCGACTGGCTGCCCCACCTCCATTTGCAGGAGCAACAGCAGTTGCCGCAATCGATCTTCAACCCGGCGACAACCGACCATCGCCAACATAGCCTCGGTTTGCCGCAATCGCCGACCCAGGTGCCGAAAAATTTCCCTGGCCAGAGTTGGGGATTGTTCAATCTCCGTCATCGAGAAACTCATTAAATCCACATCCGTTAGGGCGGCTGCCTGGTATGGATGGATGAGTGTTAGCGGCATCCCAAAGGGCATGGACGGACCTGCCAGACCCAATAGTGCCTCATCTCCACTTGGATAAAGTGTACTGAGTTGAACAACGCCCCGGCAGACGATCCAGATATCCTGAGAACTCATCGGAATCGTTTGCCCAGAGCGATAAGCGCATAGATTCCGCCCCTGATAGACTTCCTCCAAGAGTCGCCGAAGATCAGGCTGAGAGTCTGCTCTGGAGGCGTGGGTTTGCAACATATGAATATCAGTATAAAAGGAGCCTGAGATGTAGTTTAGCCTTCCTATCTCAAGGAAAGTTAATTAACAGGTTGGCTCCAGGTTAAGTTTCCTGTTCCTTTCCTCTCCAGACTTCAATCACTTCATCTACGGTCATGCCCAGGATGCGGGATAGGGAAGACAGTTGAGTATTTTCGATGTCGGCTCCAGCGTAAATGTTTCTGAGTTCTTCGCGAGATAGGCGGAATGTGTCACAGAATTTGGCAAATTCCTCATCGGTTAGATCGAGGTCTGCCTGACGCTCTTTTAATAAAAGGGCGATCGCACCTGTTCCGCGCCTGGGGCGGGTTGCCTTAGCGATATACTGCTGCATCAATTCGTTAATGTTGCTCGTACTGCCGCCCGATCTGGCAACCAGGTCATAACAGGCAAGGTACAGTGCTTTGCGCAACTTATCATCATCGTTCAGCGTTTCAACAATTTGACTGGCATAGTCTGACCTGCAAAACCCAATGACCTCACCCTCATAGGAAATTGGTAGAAAGGGCTCATCTGAATTGGATTCCCAGGGCAAAGGCTGATTGATCTTTGCCATCCTGCACCTCATGTGACTGCTTTGGGTCTTCAACAGCATTGGGTTTCAACCAATGTAGCGTAAGTTGCATGCCTTC
>JAIMBL010000280.1 GCA_023511615.1 Leptolyngbyaceae cyanobacterium HOT.MB2.61 | reverse complement strand
T
Source organism: Leptolyngbyaceae cyanobacterium HOT.MB2.61 (assembly GCA_023511615.1). Lineage (GTDB taxonomy): Bacteria > Cyanobacteriota > Cyanobacteriia > Leptolyngbyales > Leptolyngbyaceae > Leptothermofonsia. The sequence goes on along the minus strand of JAIMBL010000280.1, from coordinate 5,450 downwards.
TGTCATCTATCATGAATCAATAGTAGATCCATTTTACATGGAAGATGTAAAAGTTATTTTCTTACAAGTCCTAAGCTAGTATCTTGAGCAATCTGGCAGGAGCTCACTAAGTTCCTGGTCTGGAACGGAGGGCTTCATCCATGTAGGAGCGATCGCCCAACCGTTGCAGCAGGGGGCCATGTACGTCAAATTTCACGACGCTGAGAGAAGCCGCAGGACAATCAATGCGATCGCGGTAACGGCCCAGGTCAATCCCTAGCAGATTGCACAGAATGATCCGAATCGTTGCTTTGTGGGAAACTACCAGAACATTGCCGTTGGTGTACCTGTTCTCGATTTCTGCAATCACCAGGGAAGCCCGACTGGCAATTTCGATCGCCGTCTCGCCCCCTGTGGGGGCATTCCAAGCGGGTTCTGTCATCCAATGGATGTAATCTTCCAGGTAATGTTCTTTAACTTCCTCCTGAGTTTTTCCTTCCCATTGGCCATAACGAATCTCTTTTAGCCCGTCCCGCAGTTGCATTTCGATGCCAGTGGCCTCACAAAGAGGTTTGGCTGTGGCGATTGTCCGTTTCATAGGGCTGACGTAAATGGCTGTCCAGGCAAGGGACCGGTAAGCATCAGCAAAGGCTTCCGCCATTTGCAATCCTTCCGGGGTCAGGTCGGGGTCAAGCTCACCACAGTAACCACCGGTTTGGCTGTAAATTGTTTCCCCGTGGCGTAAGAAGTAAAGATGCAGGCTCATGATAGGGGTTCTATACCTTCAATTTGATTGCATTTACCTGGGCGTACTCTTCTAGCTCGATCTGGATGGGTTTTACCTTCCAGATATCCTTGCAGTAGTCGCGGATGGAGCGATCGCTGGAAAACTTACCCATACGAGCCACGTTTAAGATCGACATGCGCGTCCAGGCTTCTGAGTCTCGATAGGCCTGCCCTGCCCGATCCTGGCATTCCACGTAGGAAGCATAGTCAGCCAGCAGCAGATACTCGTCTTTATAGAGCAAGTTATCCACCAATGGTTTGAACAAGCTGGGATTGCCATGGGAAAAGAAACCGGAGGCAATGCGATCAATTGCCAGCTTCAGTTCGGGGTTGGAGTTGTAGTAGTCGCGCGGGTTGTAGCCTCTGGCTTTGAGGGCGTAAACTTCCTCCGTGGTCAACCCAAATAGAAAGAAGTTTTCCGCTCCAACTTCCTCACGAATTTCAACGTTTGCCCCATCCAGTGTGCCAATCGTGAGGGCACCATTCATGGCAAATTTCATGTTGCCCGTACCCGATGCTTCCTTACCGGCTGTAGATATTTGTTCAGACAGGTCAGCCGCCGGGTAAACCCGCTGAGCGAATTTGACGTTGTAGTCCTTCAGGAAGAGGACTTTGAGCCGTCCTTTCATGTCAGGATCTCGGTTCACAACATCGGCGATCGAGTTGATGAGCTTAATTATCAACTTCGCCATGTAGTAACCGGGAGCTGCCTTGCCCCCAAACAGGAAGGTGCGAGGGGTAATATCCAGACTCGGATTGGCCTTGATGCGATTGTAGAGAGTAATGATATACAGTGCATTCAGGTGTTGGCGCTTGTATTCATGAATGCGCTTTGCTTGAATGTCAAACAATGATTCGGGATTGATTTCAAGGTTGTAGTTTTCCCAGATGTAATCTGCCAGGTCTTTCTTAATCGCCTGTTTGATCTCGCGAAATTCCCGACAAAAGTCTGGATTGTCTACAAATGCTTCCAGCTTATGCAGTTCATCCAGGTTTTTGATCCAGCTATCGCCAATGTGGCGGGTGATCAAGCTGCAAAGCCGGGGGTTACTCAAAACCATGAAGCGACGGGGAGTAACGCCATTGGTTTTGTTGTTGAACTTCTCCGGATACATCTCATAGAAGTCGTGGAGAACGTCTCGCTTGAGTAGTTCAGTGTGCAGCGCAGCAACCCCGTTAATAGCAAAACTACCGACACAGGCAAGGTTGGCCATGCGGATATATTTTTCGCCGGATTCATCAATCAGGGACAGACGACGGATGCGATCGGGCTCGTCGGGGTAACGAATGCGAACGTCGTCCAGGAATCGCTGATTGATTTCATAAATGATTTCTAAATGACGCGGCAGGAGTCCGCCGAACAGTGCTAGAGGCCAGCGTTCCAGGGCTTCAGGGAGAAGAGTGTGGTTCGTGTAGGCAAAGGTATGGGTAGTAATGTACCAGGCTTTGTCCCATTCCATTCCGTGTTCATCCAGTAGCAGCCGCATCAGTTCGGCTACGGCAATGGAGGGATGGGTATCGTTTAGCTGAATCGAAAATTTTTCATGAAATTTTTCTAGGGGCAGATTCTGACGAAACAGGATACGGATCATATCTTGCAGGGAACAGGACACAAAGAAGAATTGCTGTTCCAAACGCAAAAGCTTACCTTGAGTCAGGTTGTCATTAGGGTAGAGAACTTTGGAAATATTTTCTGAAGTTATCTTTTGGTGGACGGCACCAGTGTAGTCACCGGAGTTAAATGCTTCAAAGTTAAAGGATTCTGGTGCTTCGGATGTCCACAATCTAAGGGTGTTGCAGGTGTTGACTTTGTAGCCCAGTATTGGCGTGTCGTAGGGAATGCCCTTCACCACTTTGTAGGGAACCCAGCGTACCCGGTAATGGCCATGCTCATCCATGTAAGTTTCGGTGTGACCACCAAATTTGACTTCTACCTCCCATTCAGGACGGGCCACTTCCCAGGGATTGCCGAAGCGGAGCCATTTATCAGTGATTTCAACCTGCCATCCGTCCCGAATATCCTGATCGAAAATACCGAATTCGTAGCGAATTCCATAGCCGATCGCCGGAATCTCTAGTGTTGCCAGAGAATCCAGATAGCAGGCTGCTAATCGCCCTAAACCCCCATTGCCCAGACCGGGTTCTTCCTCTTGCTCCAGCAATTCCTTGAAATCAAGCCCCAATTCTTCGATCGATTGTTTTACCTGGTCATAGATCCCCAGGTTAATCAAGTTGTTCCCCAGGTGTGGTCCCAAAAGAAACTCAGCAGAGAGATAGCAGACAGTACGCGCAGCAGTTTTACTGTAAGCCTCGGCGGTTGCAATCCAGCGTTGAAAGAGGCGATCGCGCACGGTATACGCCAGTGCCATGTAGTAATCATTCTTGGTTGCGATCGCCGGAAACTTCCCCTGAATGTAGTACAGGTTATCCAGAAAAGCCCGTTTGAGGGTATCGATGCTGAGTCCGGTGCGATCGTCTTCCACCGCAACCGCTGGACAACCGGGTGGAACATTTGGGAGGGTCTGCATAACTGGGTTCCTTTAAATAAAGCACTGCTGGTTGAGAGAGTTGTTAGTTGTGGGTTGTTAAGAAAGTTGTTACTTGTTAGTAGGGGGGTGCGAATGAAGTTTTGAGTTCTGAGTTTTGAATAAGATCCGAATCTTGACATCTGTCCCCTGTCCCCTGTCCCCTGCCACCTCACTCCCCCCTGGCTCCTGGTTTTTGGTCTCAACTCAAAGCTCAAAACTCAAAAATCCTTCTCTCCTAAACTTCCGCCAGATGAAACGCTGCCCCCAAACCGGCTCCCATTTCAGCAGGGGTAATTTTGCCGTCTTTGTTGCTGTCGAGGGCGTCGAATACGGCGTCGGCTCCCATCCATTCTTCGCGAGTGATGAACCCATCTCCATCCAGGTCATATACGCGGAAGAGATCTTCGGCGGCGTGGCTGATGGTAGATTCTCCTTCCAGATAGGCCAGGCGTTTTGCCAGTAGCTTTTCCAGGGCGATGAGAGCTTTGGTAAAGCCCTGGATACCCTCTGCCAGTTTTTCAGAGGCCATGCGATCGCGCTGGTGCATCTGCTCGAAGGCTTCCCTATCCATGGGGATCTTTTCAATGTCCATGCTGGCAGCCTTGGCAGGATCGAGCTTACGGGGTAAATCGCCCGTGGTGGATTGGAGTTCACCCAGAAGGCTGGGAGAAATGGTCAACAAATCACAACCTGCCAGCTCAATGATTTCACCCATGTTGCGGAAGCTGGCTCCCATCACTTCGGTTTTGTAGCCAAACTTTTTGTAGTAGTTGTAGATGTTGGTTACTGATAGCACACCCGGATCTTCGGCTGGAGGATAGCTTTCCCGTCCGGTTTCTTTTTTGTACCAATCCAGAATCCGCCCGACAAAGGGAGAGATCAGGGTAACTCCTGCTTCAGCGCAGGCGATCGCTTGATGAATGCCAAACAGCAGCGTGAGATTACAATGAATTCCTTCTTTTTCCAGAACTTCAGCGGCCTTGATGCCTTCCCAAGTGGAGGCAATTTTGATCAGGATGCGATCGCGGGAAATTCCGGCGGCTTCATACTCAGAGATCAAATAGCGAGCTTTCTCTACAGTGGCTTCCGTGTCATAGGACAACCGCGCATCGACTTCGGTAGAAACCCGGCCGGGAATAATTTCCAGGATCTTTTTGCCAAAGGAAACAGCCAGACGATCAAATGCCAGCGTCAAAATTTCCTGATTTGCCACACCGGAACCTTTATCTTTTTTGGCCTGCTTCAGAGTATCGTCTACAATTTCCTGATATTGAGGCATTTGGGCAGCAGCCGTAATCAGTGAGGGGTTTGTAGTGGCATCGCGTGGCTGATATTGTTCAATTGCTTGAATATCGCCCGTGTCAGCAACTACAATGGTCATTTGGCGCAGTTGCTCTAGCAGGTTTTTAGCCATCAGTCTCTCCCAGGTGGTTGCATTTGAGTTTGCAGATTTAGCTACTCAGAATAGTAACTGGGATTTTTCAGATAGCAGGCTACCATTGGAAAGCTTTAATCTGTTGTTTCGTTAGCTACGGACTGTCTGCTGTACTGAAGGGGGATAGGCAGGGAAGCGATAAAGCAGGGAAGCGATGAAGCAGTGATGGGTGAGTGGAATTTTAGGGGCCGTGCCTTTTTGCCCTGAGGCGAAAGGAAAAGGGCGAGGGGTAAAAAGAGTAAGCAGGTGGAAGGGAGTGAATGGGGAAGTGACGGAAACCCTAAGGTCGAGGAGTAAGCTGGCTGTGCTGAGGATTGAAACCCAGAGAAGATAGAATCTGTGGCAAAGGGTTTGAAGAGAGTTGACCAGAGATGACAGCAAGAGCAGTGGTAATGGCCACTGCGTTCAGGATAACAGTGCTCTTATTCAACAATGAGTCAGACATGGCGATTTCAGGTGTGCGGAAGGGGGTAACCTATTTATTTCATCTCTCTCTGGTCTGAGAGGTGATGCACTGGTCAAAGTGCTAAGATTCAAATCACACCGACTGGTGACCTCGATCACTTGAGTTTGGCCACTATCGATTCCACGGGAAATGGGGGGAGTGGCAGGTCATCTGAATAGGGCTGGGTTTGTCAATTTCTTTGACTGCGAAAGATATAAGTAGGTAGACATCATTAATCGGAAGAAAGGGGAGTGGGGGCGTAGCCCCCAGGCCAGTC
>JAIMBL010000279.1 GCA_023511615.1 Leptolyngbyaceae cyanobacterium HOT.MB2.61 | reverse complement strand
ATGGGTTTCATGGAGAATGGAATTACACAATTTCGCCACAAAAGGAGTTGTAAAAGTTATTCCTTTACAGATCCTAATTCAATGTGTGGTACATTCAGAGATTTAGAAATTTGCCGTGCCAGCGTTGTTTTGCCTGCCCCACTGGTACCGACGACGGCAATCCGTTTCAGCGGCTGAAACTCATGTAACTTCATGCCCATATAGCAGTCCTAAATGGTTTGTGAAAGGAAAGGGCTTTATGAAAAGAGATTCCACCGGAATCCCTTTTCACAAACCAGACAGGAGCGCCATATCTCCAATATCTGGACAGAAAGCTACAGGCGATGAGATTTCTATTCCGGGCAGAAAGATTGAGCAAAACGATACTCGCGATCACACCTGCCTGTTGGTTTTTCACGGGGTATCAGGTAGTATACTCCGCATTGATTTTGACGTAATCGTAGCTGAGGTCGCAACCCCAGGCAGTACCACGACCAGGGCCATGACCAATGCCAACGGTGATAAGAACGGTATCTTCCCTCAGGTAAGCTCCGGCAGCGGCTTGTTTGAGGTAGGTGTTGGCGGCGTTACGATCAAAGGGTTGGGGCTGTCCGCTTTGCATCATCAGGAAGTCACCAAGTCGAATTTGCAAATTGTTCTGGTCGAAGGGAACTCCTGCTCGTCCAGCAGCTCCGGCGATTCTGCCCCAGTTGGGGTCACGCCCAAAAATAGCGGATTTAACCAGGGAAGAACCGGCAATGGTACGGGCAATTTGACGGGCTTCCTGATCATCAGCCGCACCGAAAACCTGTACTTCGATTAAGCAAGTAGCCCCTTCGCCATCACGGGCGATCGCTTTTGCCAGATGAATGCACACCTCTGTCAGCATGGCTTCCAGTTTGTCGGCATCCGAGCCTGGCTCGGTAATGGCAGGGGTGCGGGATTCCCCATTCGCCAGGGCAAATAAGGAGTCATTGGTGCTGGTGTCGCCATCCACTGTGACCTGGTTGAAACTGCAAGTGGCTGCCCGGCCCAACATCTGCTGCCAGAGGTGGGGAGAAACAGCCGCATCGCAAGTGACAAATGCCAGCATGGTAGCCATGTTGGGGTGGATCATACCGGAACCCTTGGCAATGCCACCAATGCGAACGGGGCGATCGTGCAGCGTGGTTTCCAGGGCAATGGATTTGGGAACCAAATCAGTTGTGATGATGGCTCTGGAAGCCGCTTCAGAGCCATCTTCCGAAAGGGAGGCGACCAGTTGGGGAAGTGCCGCTTTCAGCGCATCCATCTTGATTCGCTGTCCAATCACCCCGGTTGAAGCCAGCAAGATAGACTCCGGGGGGATGTTTAGTTGCTGACTGAGGGCTTGAGCACTGGCTAAGGCATCTTCCCAACCCAGAGTTCCGGTGGCTGCGTTTGCCTGCCCGGCGTTGCACAAGATAGCACGGGCGCTTGGCTTTGCCTGAAGCCGTTCACGACAGTAGTCCACACAGGCCGCCCGCACCTGATTGGTGGTGAAAACTCCGGCAGCGATCGCCTCCACATCCGACACAATCAGCGCCAGATCTGGCAGTCCTGATGGTTTCAGTCCAGCCGCGATTCCTGCTGCCCGATACCCCTTAGGCGCAGTGACTCCTCCAGGAATTTCCTGCCAGTCTGCCATGCCAGTAACCCTCTATGCTCGACAGTCCAAGCGATTATATAACAGGTGTCCGGTGTTAAGGGACAGCGTTGAGGTTAATGATAGCTTCGCGATCGCTCATCCCTTTCTATTGAGCAAGGGGTTAAGACAGTAATGTAAGACATTTTCTCTTTACAACTTTAACCAACTAAAAATATCTCCGACCGTTAACTTCAAATTGGCGACCAGGGTTGGAACAGGTAACAACTCATGTTCTTCTTGTAGAAATTCAGGTTGTTGTCCTGATGGGTAAATGATGAGCGATCGCTCATCTGGATCGATCAACCAACCCATCTGACAGCCATGCTTTAAGCAATGCAGAATATTGCCAGTCACTTTTGTTGGACTTTGATCTGGAGAGAGAATCTCAATTGTCCAATCAGGACAAATTGGAAAGACATTAGCAACATCTTTATTACTATCAATTGGAATTCGATTCCAGGCAAACACAGAAATATCAGGAACGATCGATCTCCCACCAAACGTACAGCGCAACTCTGGAAAAGCACACGCAATTCGCTGTTTTTTGACAGCAGTGTTGATCGTAGTAACACATTCGCCCTGAATGATACTGTGCTTTCCCTGTGGCATGGGTTTCTGAATTACTTGTCCGTCAATGTATTCACTAGCTGGTTTGGTCTCTGGCAATTGCAAGAATTCTTCCAGCGTGAGTGTTTTTTCTGGGACCTGTACCATCAGCAATTTCCCCTTTGCCGCAATTGAAATAGTAGAAAGGGCACAACTTACCAGAACAATTAAGTTATGCCCTATTCTAACTCTGCCTGTCCAATCACACCGGCAACGGTATGTCCAGGATCACACGTCAGGACATTGAGTCTAGGGGGGATATGGGGGCGGCGCCTCCAGCCAAGGGTTCCACCCTGCACCCTGTCCTAACCACAATGGCTACCGCTAAACATTCCCTGTTGCCATTAAAAAGCCCTTCGCCTGCGTTGCTTCAGGCAAAGGGGAGAGCGTTGACTAGAGGTTATTTAGGAGGAAAGCGAATGTCTCAAAGCCGAAGAGTCCTATGCATCAGGTAGCAGGCTGCTGGTGTATGCATCTGAAGCTTCAAAAGCGGGTACGCGAGTGCTGTAGTCAATTTTTGTACCCGTAATTAATTCGGACAGCCTTTCAAATGACTCAGAACGCCAGTTGCGCTCGTGAATAGGCTTAGTTTGCTCGCCCCGGAAGTATGCCTGAGTTCCGATGACAGCTGCGGCAATCCAACCAACAACAAAAACCGCAATCAGAATGGTCATTGTGACCTCCTATGAACTTTCGTTTCAATATGTAAATAAATATAACAAATACTTGTCAGGCTTGCAACCTTAGTTTGCGGTAGGGAAAATCGACCTGTTCAGTGTAAGAACTGAATGGTCTGTGTACAGGCACAGAATTTGAGGCCGTTTCTAAAAATTTATCCACGACCGGTGGGATAGGCAAAAGGCATTACTTTCATCCCACGTTCATTCTGGCGATGAGCGAAGGGGCGTGTGCTATTCTGGCTACTCTCTCCCTACTCAAACTCTGCTTATTAAGAGCAGGAACCATGCCAGATGGTCCTGGGGATTTCTGTTTTCACCAGCAGTTTCCCCTGGGAGATGACGTATTCAACTATGGCACGACGACGAATTGCGTCGTAGCGATCGCAAGCATTTAACACGATCAGATTAGATGGTTTACCAATTTCAATGCCATAGCGATCCTCAACATTCAGGGTTTTTGCGCCGTTCCAGGTCACCATGTCATAGCAGGCATCGATCTCGGCGGTGCCGGTCATCTGGCAAACATGCAGTCCCATAAAGGCAACGTCCAGCATGTTGCCGGTTCCCAGAGAATACCAGGGATCCTGTATACAGTCGTGACCAAAGCTGACGTTCGCACCCTGCTGCCAGAGTTCTTTGACGCGAGTTACCCCACGCCGCTTGGGGTAGGTATCGGTTCGCCCTTGCAGGGTGATGTTGATCAGGGGGTTAGCAATGAAGTTAATCTGGGTGCGGCGCAGGAAACCCAGTAGTTTGCCCGCGTAGGCATTGTTGTAGGAGCCAAATGCGGTTGTGTGGCTGGCTGTTACACGTGAGCCCAGACCTGTGCGGCTTGCGCAGGCCGCAACAACTTCTAAAAAGCGGGATTGGTCGTCGTCAATTTCATCGCAGTGAATATCAACCAGGCGATCGTATTTCTGCGCCAGCTCAAAGATGCGGTGCACGGATTTGACCCCATCTTCGCGGGTCAGTTCGTAGTGGGGAATGCCACCAACGGCATCAGCACCCATGTCCAGGGCTTTTTCCAGCAGCAAGTCATTTTGCGGTTCGCTGTAAATCCCATCCTGAGGGAAGGCCACGACTTGCAGGGTGATCCAATCTTTCACTTCCTGGCGCACTTCCAGAAGCGCCTGGAGAGCGGTCAGGCTGGTTTCACTGACATCGGCGTGACTGCGGACAAAGAGAACCCCCTGGGTAGCTTGCTGTTTGAGGGTTGCGATCGCTCGTTGCTTGACATCTTCCAGGGAGATGTTTTGCTTGCGCTCGCGCCAGATTTCAATTCCTTCAAACAGGGTGCCACTCTGATTCCAGCGGGGTTCTCCAGCAGTCAGGGCAGAATCGAGGTGAATGTGGGATTCGACAAAGGGTGGGCTGACGAGTTTCCCCTGAATATCCAGTTCCAGCTTCGTGTTTCCGGTAATTTTGGGCGCAATATCTACGATTACCCGTTCTTTAATCGCAATATCGACTTCGGCAATGGTCCGGTCAGTTTGAAGCAGGCGGCACTGGCGCAGGAGCAAATCATACATAGACTAAACCTTTACTTCGTCTGCAAAACTCGCCCAGCGCACAAACTCAAACGGTCCTGCCATGGAACCCCAAATGTGTTCATCAGTTTCAGGATCTCGTCCGCGATCGTGGCTAATAAACTTTTCCCCATCAATTTCGAAGGTGCTGTCAAGATAGGTAGTTTTCCCTTTACGAACAACAATACACGCCTTACCCGGTTGTACGTACCCCTTAAAGCTACTCCCCGTCCATTCCACCAGCATGTTGCATCCAGGCAATTTTTCAAACTGATCGGTCTTGAGGGTGTAAAGGCGGCCTAAATCCCTTGAGGCTCCGTAAAATCCTTCCTCTCCACGAATTGTATAATTTTCAATCTCAATCCGTCCGTTCTGAGTGATCAATTTTAAGACTCGAACCCGATAAGGGTCATTCAGAGCAAAGTCGTAGGCCTGTTCTACAAAAAAGCTAATCCCGGACAACAACTCTGTCGGTAAAGGACGCATACAGACGCGAATATGGGCAAAAAGTGGAGGATTATCAAACGCCTGTTGCTGATTGCTAAAATCTGCTGCCATCCAGCGTGCCAGGGTTTCAATATCGGTAGAGTAAGTCATTGATCGCCTGTCGTAACCAAATACTTGACATTTCTTATATAGTAAGAGCCTATCTGAAAAGAGGTTCTTCCACACGATCTCCCTACATACAGCAGTCCTAAATGATTCGTGAAAGGAAAGGGCTTTGTGAAAAGAGATTCCGCCGAAATCCCTTTTCACAATCTAGATAGGAGCGCTATATCTCATGCCACCAGCAGGAAGTACACCAGAGTAACCTAGGCTAAAACTGCCAGCGAATTTGAAATTCAGATCACTATAATTTAAGAAATTCTTATCGCTTTCTGCTTTTCTCTCTGTGTCTAGTACTCTGTCAAATTGAATTTGATGGTTAGCGAATACCCAGGAAGTTGATTGGGTTAAATTTTGAGGGTCTGCGACCCATCGAAATTTTCCTGACGGAGCACTAC
>JAIMBL010000278.1 GCA_023511615.1 Leptolyngbyaceae cyanobacterium HOT.MB2.61 | reverse complement strand
GCACTTTAGCAGACTTGATCCCGCTTGAAAACTAGGCACAGTAAACCTTTGCTGCTTTTTTCAGCAAGCCCTAAGTACCAAAACAATTCATGACGACAAATAAGTATACCGACTCAAGCTGTGTTCATAATTTTGCAGCAGCAACTGGGATTCTTGCAGAGTAATGCGTTTTTCCTGCATAGCCTGCTCGGTTTGCTGGCGGATGCTTTCAACCAGATCTTCAGAGTTGTACTGGACATAGCCAAGCACTTCGGTCATGGTATCGCCTTTGACTACGTGGTCAATTTGGTAGCCCTTGGGAGTAAGGGTGATGTGAACCGCATTGGTGTCGCCAAACAGGTTGTGCAGATTACCCATAATTTCCTGATAAGCGCCGTTGAGGAACATGCCCAGGTAGTAGGGTTCGTATTCCTGGGGGATGGAGGAGTTCTGAGATTTGGGTTCTGTCCCCTGCGCTTTGGGAATCAGGGGGTGGAGTTCCAGTACGTGTTTGACATCGCGCAGGTCGATGAACTGGTCAATTTTGCCGTCGCTGTCGCAGGTCAGGTCGGCCAGGGTAGCGCGTTTGGTGGGTTCTTCGTCAAGGCGGTGGATGGGCATGATGGGAAAAAGCTGGTCGATCGCCCAGCTATCCGGTGCCGACTGAAAAACGGACAGGTTGATGTAATAGATCGAGGCCATGATCTTTTCCAGATCTTCCAGATCATCGGGAACGTATTCCTGCTGGCGGACGATACCCAGAATCTTTTCGCAGCAAGCCCAGTAGAGCCGTTCTGCCCGCGCCCGTTCCGGCAAACTGAGGTAGCCAAAGTTAAACAGGCTAATGGCCTCTTCCTTGAACTGGGTGGCGTCGTGAAAGGCTTCCTGATAGTTCTCTTCGTTAATGGATTCGTAGGTTTCGTAGAGGTTGCGGATAATCAGGTGTTCTTTTTCCTGAATCGGTTCTGGGGTGCCGTGGGGCACATCGCTGGTACCCAGAACGTTGAATACCAGAACAGATTGGTGGGACACGATCGCCCGCCCACTTTCACTGACCAGGGTAGGGACGGGCAAATTCCGCTCGGCGCAGGCTTCCTTTACTTCCGCCACGATGTCATTGGCGTAGTTCTGCATGTTGTAATTTTTGGAGGCGTAGAAGTTGGTTTTGGAGCCGTCATAGTCCACCCCCAGACCACCGCCCACATCCAGGTACTTCATGTCTGCACCCAGTTTTGCCAGTTCGACGTAAATCTGGCTGGCTTCTCGAATGGCATCTTTGATGACAGCAATAGAGGAAATCTGAGAGCCGATGTGGTAGTGCAGGAGTTGAAGCGAGTCCAGCATGTCCGCCGCGCGGAGTTGCTCAACGGTTTGCAGAATTTCAGGGATGGTGAGCCCAAATTTGGCGCGATCGCCCGCTGAGGTTCCCCAACGTCCGATTCCTTTACTACTCAACTTGGCCCGCACACCCACAATTGGGCGAATCCCCAGTTTGCGCCCGGCTTCAATCACAAGCGGAACTTCCTCAATCTGCTCCAGTACGATAATGGCGTCCTTACCTAGCTGCTGGGCCAGGATTGCCATTTCAATGTATTCCCGGTCTTTGTAGCCATTACAAATTAGCAAGGCTCCTGGTGTTTTCAGGGTAGCCAAGGCAATCATCAGTTCCGGTTTAGACCCCGCTTCCAGACCAAACTGGTGGGGTTTGCCGAATTTCACGAGTGCTTCAATCAGGTGACGTTGCTGGTTGCACTTGACTGGGAAAACTCCCCGGTAGTCGCCATCGTAGTTATAGCGGGCGATCGCCTTGGAAAAGGCCGCATTCAATCGCTCAATCCGGTCTTCCAGAATGTCGGAGAAGCGGATGAGGAGGGGCAGGTTGAGGTTACGCAATCTCAGGGCATTAACCAGTTCATAGAGGTCGAGGGAACCGCCGCGATCTCCCAGGGGAGAAACGGTCACATGCCCAGCCGCATTAATTGAGAAGTAAGGCTCTCCCCAGCCTGTAATCCGGTACAGTTCTTCGCTGTCCTCAATCGTCCAGGCTTTTTTTGACAGATCTGATTGCGATGAACCAGTTGCAGCCCCGCTGGCAGAGTTCTTCGCTGACTGCTCTTCGCGCAAAACTGCTGTTTTTTTCTCATCCTCAGCTTTCGGTGTAACGGATTTTCCCACCATTTTCCCCCAGCCTCGTAGTACCTACAGAAATGCCAGTCTATCGCATTCATTAGTCAGTTGAAGTAAGACAGCACACTCCTTTAGGTGGTGCTCTCCAAATAAATACTCAAACCGACATGAACTTGCACAAATTTACTTTACTCAATAAAGCTTTTTCGGCTCTCCTGAGAGCTTGGTGATAAGCGACGCTTATCACCAAAACAAAATCAGTATTCCAGGGATTTTGTTTTAGATGAAAAAGTAGCTTACGCTACTTTTTCACCGGCAAGCCGGGAGAACCGCTTTTTCTGCAAGCGCCAGCTACCCTTGATTAGAATTACTTTCATTGATCACCAGCACGGCTGCTCCTTGAATTTTGCCATTGCGGAGAGTGGCCAGGGCCTCGTTTGCTGCACCTAAGGGGAAAGGTTCTACCTGAGTATAAATGGGAATTTGGGGAGCCAGGGTCAAAAACTCCTCTCCGTCACGGCGGGTTAGATTGGCAACCGAGCGCAATACCCGTTCACCCCAAAGAATGTTGTAGGGGAAAGAGGGAATGTCGCTCATGTGGATTCCAGCACAGACGACGGTGCCTCCCTTGGCGATCGCGCTTAACGCCGCCGGAACCAGGGCCCCGACTGGCGCAAAAATAATTGCTGCATCCAGTTGTTCGGGTGGAGACTCATCTGAACCCCCTGCCCAGATGGCTCCCAAATCTCGCGCAAACTGCTGTCCGGCGGTGTCTCCAGGGCGGGTAAAGCCAAACACCTGCCGTCCCTGATACCGGGCGGTTTGAATAACGATATGGGCCGCGGCTCCAAAACCATAGAGTCCTATCCGTTCAGCATCGCCTGTCATCATGAGGGAGCGATAGCCAATTAACCCGGCACAGAGCAGGGGAGCCGCTTGCAGATCGGGGTAGCCTTGTGGAATTGGGAAACAGAAACGCTCATCAGCGACGGTGTATTCGGCATAGCCACCATCAATCTGGTAGCCAGTAAACTGGGCAGCATCACACAGGTTTTCTCGCTGGGTCAGGCAATAACGGCAGTGGTTGCAGGTGTACCCCAGCCAGGGAACTCCAACGCGATCGCCCATCCCAAACCGTTCCACCCCTTTGCCTACCTCCACGACCGTTCCCACAATTTGATGACCGGGAACCAGCGGCAACTTTGGCTGCGGCAGTTCCCCATCGACTACATGCAAATCGGTACGGCATACCCCACAGGTATGGACTCGAATCAATACCTGTCCAATACCTGGATTGGGAACTGGTAAATCCGCTTCCCGCAAAGGTTGACCGGGGGCTTTTAGAAGCATGGCTCGCATAGTTCCATAGTAGGGCAGGGTCGGTGGGTAGTGACGCACGCAACTCATCACTAAACTCCCAGAAGGCCCCTGCCCACTGATCCGGTAAAGAATTAAGGAAAGCGTTTGATGATTGAGGTGGGTGTCAGTCTGAGTCCACTGCCAACCGCTCAACGGCTCGACCACCCCATAGAGCCAGAAGGCTTCCCGCGGCCACTCCAGTTTGGCGATAGGCTTCTCCCCTTTTGCGATCATCAATCGTTTGGTTTCGGTCTGGTGACCGATGCAGCTCTCATCCTGAGCCAGATAAGGCAAGGGCGGCAGGTTCAAAATCGCCTTTAACTCCATCAGCACCGAGTGGATGTTTTCTTAAAGGTCTCTCTTGCTCCAGGGGACTGCTTCAAGCGCTAGGGGAAAGGGTCAAAAGTGACATGCCAAGCTTTTACTTTTGCCATAATCATGTCTCAACCTACCTACGGAGCGCTCGCCCTGTTTGATTGAGGTTGAATTCTATTGAGGTCAAAAACGGATTTGCTGACGAGATTGCAAACCAAGATGGGGGAGTACATCGAGTTTTTTGTTAGAAGTCAATTCTTGGACGCTACAATTCTTCTGACTTGCTCGATTAATTGATCTTCTTCTCTTCGTAGTTCTTCTAATCGATCAACAATTACTTTTAATTGCGTTTGAGAATCTTCTTTAGGCTTCAGTCGAAATAAGCCTGCCAAAAGTTTTGGACTGCCTCGGAAAATCCATTGACTGAGTTGAAGCGGCAATCGCAGCAATGCTAGCCAAAATTGTTCGGTAAACCGCGCGATCGCATTCAGCAATCCCCAAAACAAAAAAAGTATGAGTACACCAATTATTAACGTCCCAATAGGATGCTCGACAACCCAGTCAATTCTGGGATGAGACTCTAACCAGTTCTGAATGGCATTATTAATAAAGTTTTGTGGATTCATGGCTCAGTTGCTTATCAAACAATCGGCGCGATCGCAAACATGGCACATACACTATAGCTGTTCTAAATTGTTGGTGAACCATGGAAGTTGTGAAAGCTTTTTGTCCTATTGGGAGTGTGTCACCTTTAGTGGAGGAAAATGAAGATAGAGAAAAGCCTATGCATTCCCAACCCTTATGACACCCGAAGAACAGCAGGAACTGAATCAATGTGTCCAGCGCATTGCCGAGATTTTGCACCAGGATGCCCAAGCCCAGGGATTGCTGATGGGTTGGTTAGAGGACATCGAAGCAACCGTCCGAGGGCAGGTGCAAGCCCATGTGTCACCCCAAATCGGAATTTTTTTATCGACCAAGCGAGTCCAACCCAAGCAGGGGCATACAAACGAAGGCTGAAAAGTATTCTGGGGGAACTCCAACTCACCCGAGAGCAAGCAATGAGGCTAGAGGTGCAGCCGAGCAGCCAGTTAAGTCCCTATCCGGAGAAGTGTTGTCTCAGAGTCAGTGCCAATCATCCTTACCGCAAAGCCAGCGAAGAGATTGTCATCCTGACGGGGATTGCAGTCAGCGCCAAGACGCAACAAAGGCTGGTGCACCGGCAAGACTTTAGCCCTCCGAGCGGTGGTGGCATCCGCTCTGTTGGTCAACTGAGTTTAGATGGGGGCACCCTTCGTCTGCTCACCCCACCGGGAGAACCCAGCCAGTGGCGACAATACAAAACCTTGCGGGTCAATGGCGATGGAGTCGGGAGTGCTTACTACCAAGCCAATGACCAATTGTGTCAGTGGGCAGCAACCTTACCTGTTGCCGACTTTCTCTACTGTCTAGGGGATGGACATCCGGGAATTTGGAACCTGTATGCTCAAATGCCATTGGGCAGCAACCACGAGGAGATTTTGGACTGGTATCATCTCAAGGAAAACCTCTATAAGGTGGACGGCTCACTGAAACGCTTGCAGGAGGCAGAATCTCTGCTGTGGCAGGGTAAGGACTTGTAAGAAAATAACTTTTACATCTTCCATGTAAAATGGATCTACTATTGATTCATGATAGATGACAAT
>JAIMBL010000028.1 GCA_023511615.1 Leptolyngbyaceae cyanobacterium HOT.MB2.61 | reverse complement strand
CCTTTCTTGAGTTTGAACGGAGTGCAGGGGTTCCACCCCTGCGTGGGGGCTTCGCCCCCACACCCCCTTGTTCACAACCTATTTGTGAACGCTATAGCAGGTTTTTTAGATTGAGGGCGATCAGAAAATATGGTGGTAATCATTATGGTTAGGACGGGGTGCGAGGGGAAAACCCTGACTGGCGGCGAAACCCTCACTCACCTGCCCACTCCTGTCACCTGCTGACTGTTGCCTATCGCCTCACCAACAACTTCCCCTAAGACGCTGCCAGCTCTGGAGTATTGGTCAGGCTCAAAATCATCTGCCGCATGTCAGCGATCGCCTGTCGCTGCTTCTCTCCTGCCCCCTGCACTTGGGACATCAGGTTAGTAATACCTTCCAACTTCTGACGTAACTCATCAATCCTGTCTTGAACAGGTTGCAGCATTTCCTGATAGAGATTTACCCGGCCCCAAATTTCTGCCACTTCTTTACGCCGATTCAGCAGGCTTTCTTCAATCTGCTTCAGTTCGTTGCGCTTATTTTCCTGCTCAACTGTCTGGCTGTTAACCATACCCTGAGCCTGATCAATGGCCCCTCGCATCTGCTCAATCTGGCTCTCCAGTTTTTGCAACTCCTCCGATTTCTGATGTCGCTGAGCTTCAATTTGACTCAGAATTGGACCCAGATCAACCCCACCGTCCTGCCCTTCGCCATCACTGATGCCCTGCCGCCGCCGTAAAATAGCCTGATGTCGATTCAGTAGACTCTTGCGCTCGCGAAGGTTCCGCCGTTGCCCAACCAGCGTTTCATTTAACATCTGATAGCCATCCTGCTCATCCGCCAGGTCATTTTCCAGATTGAGGCGATCAAAATCACTGGCATTTTGAATTCTGACTTGTAAAGCCTCAATCTCCTGCTGCTTGAAACGCAACTCTTCCTCCTGGCTTTCCACAAATTTAGAGAGTTTCTCCAGATCACGCTCCAACTCCTGCACCAGCTTCTGTAAATCATCCACTGACATTTTTTCCAGTGCTTCCAGATCAACCTGCTGCCCAATCGTCACATTTTCAGAGGTATCTGCCAGGCGATACATCTGTTGGTGCAGGTCATCATGATTTTGCAACTGTAAACCCAGCATGTGGACATACTCCTGCTTATGGCTGAGGGCACTCTGCTGAACTTTGAGTTCGGCCCGTGCCTGCTCCAGGGATTCCTGAGCCTGGTGCCACTCCTGCCAGCGACGGTGAAGATCTTGTGCCTGGCGATCCACCTCGTCTTGCATTTGCTGAGCCGTAGACCGCTGCTGCTCCAGATTATGCCAGTGCTGACTCAAGAGTCCTTGCTGCTGCGTCACAATCCCTAAAGCGGCTGCCAGTTCCTCTCTGATCGGTTCCGTGGCAGGTACACCATTTGACAAACGACTCAAAAGCTCCTGGATTGCCTGCGCCTTTTCGCCATCTAGAACGGCCACCTGCTGAAACTCGGCTTGCCGTTCTTCCAGCCGCCGCATTTCACCCCGCAGATGCTCCCAGGCTCCTTCCAACTCCTGGCGATTACGCTCAAACTCATCCCGCTGCCGATTTACTTCCTCTCGCAGAGTTTCAATCTCCTGGCGCTGTTGCTCTAATTGCTCAAAATCTTCCTCCATCTGCTGGAGTTGCTCTCGACGGGCTTCCATTTCCATTTCCCGACGGTTCAACTCCTGGCTTTGATAGGTGAGAGACTGTTTCCACTGCTCAATTTCTTCTTCCTGAGTCTTGAATTTTTCCTGCAAGCGCGAGAAATTTTGCAGAATACTGACTAACTGCCGGGCTGCTTCTTGAATACGCTGCACTTGTCTATTAGAGGTCAGATCAACCAATACCAGAGCACCCGCACTGTAGTTATTAGCCTCTTCGCACATTACAGTTTCATCACCAGGCACCGCACTCCAGCTTTGCTCAGATCGTTGGCACGCAAGCAGCTTTAGCTCTGCCTTACCGCCACCCAGTAATCCACCTTTACCCTTTTGTACTTCCGCTAGATACAGCACGCTGATAATCCTCTTGTGTGTCTGTGCCTGATATAGAAATGTGCTATCCGAAGATCTGGTCTGTTCTGCTAGACCTAGTGTAGTGAGACAACCCTGCCAAGACAATCTTAATTATTGATCACCCAATCTGGATGTACCCAGACCACCTCTTTTGAGTCTGTAATTTAAGTGAGTCTGTAGTTTAAGCACCATAACCCAATTAAGGCAAAGGCGCTGTAACCCAATTGGTATGAGGCTAAAATGCCCCATCTCCTCCAAAACCTATCAACCAACAACTGGGAGTTTAAGCCTTCTGGAGGCTTTCACCTCGGGTTTAGCACGTTGCTCAAAGAACAACTGCAATCAGAAGTCAGCCAAGTGAACTCAGAATCCGGTAGCGACAGCATCCTATAAACTTCTGAGAACTAGAAAGTATGCTGACCATCCCAACCACTTCTACTCTTGTATTGTGTTCCGTAATGGTTCCAATAACAGGAGAAGGAGGAACAAAAACCAATATAGTAACATCTCCTGCGTTGAATGACTCTAAATGGAGACTGGGCATCAAGTGCAGGATTGGTTGTTCTCTAATCTAGCATTGCCCTATCCAGTTCTTCCAACTTGTTGAGAAAGGCTGGCGCATACCATTTTCGTCCCATCCAAAACCTCTGAAAGGTTCTCCCAGCCTGCCGGTAAAAGAATAGCGTAAGCTACTCTTTCATTTCAAACAAAATCCCTGAAATATTGATTTTGCTTTGGTTATAAGCGACGCTTATCATCAAACTCTCAGGAGAGCCCTCTGAAATATTGATGTTGTTATTTATAGCTCTACGCGGATGCATTAGAACATGGGCTTAAGGGGAGTAGGACGGTGTCCCCAGTCGGGGGTTCCACGTTTGCAACTCGCCCTAAATACAATGAGTATTGCTATAGACAATGAGTATTGCTATGGAAGTCAGCAGGGTTTATCTCCGCAGTTTTAATAAGAGGGTTTCTATCCTCCATTTGTAAACAACTGTGAAGAATAAAGTGATGAAAGCAGAACTGATTCGCTAAAAAGTTCCTGACTCGAAAATCGCCTGACACAATACAAATAGGAGCGATCGCCTTCGTCGAAACGAACCTGACAACACTGACTTGATTGGGAAAGTATCTGTGGGGACGAAAGGAGGAGTATAAAAGTTGTATTAGCCAGGGTAGGTTAGCGATCCAGGAATAGCCTGACGATGCTGACGAATCGCAGAATAGGGGTTAGGTGCAGTTGAAGTTTCACCTCCTTTCTTAGGAGCGAGCCGAGTTGCATGCAAGGTAAGTTGAGTGAGATAGACATTCGCAGCATTCTGCAACTCATTGAGTTGGGACAGCGAACAGGCGAGCTTTTTGTCGAAGCCTACCCGGCTCAACTGCCGGTTGGTGCTGGTGCACCATTCTTTCAAGATGCCCGCCTTTCTCAGTCAGTACCGGAACGTTCCTGGTTTGTTTTTTTTCTAAACGGGCGGATTGTGTATGCCTCCGATACCAATACGAACCTGGCTCGCCTGGCAGACTATTTGCGGCGCTATCAGGTTGATGTCCCTTTGAACTGCCTGACGGTGTCCTCTATCGGCTCTGTCAACGCTCCGGAGTATGGTTATCTCTGGGCATTGCTAGAAAACCACACACTAACGCCGATTCAAGGGCGCGGCATCATTCAAAGTATGGTGCATGAAACCCTGTTTGATTTGTTGAGCTTGCATCAGGGCTCCTTCATCTTTGAGTTGAGTCCGGCCCTGTCTCCCCAACTGACTACGCTGGAGATTGCTCCTCTGCTGGCAAAAACTATGAAACAGGTGCAGGAGTGGAAGCAGTTCTATCCTCAAATTCAGTCCCCCGATCAATGTCTGGTGATTGCAGATGCTGAGCAGTTGCAAGCCAGCCTGTCGAGAAATACGTTTCATTCTTTCAGTCGCTATGCCGACGGTAAGACGTCGATTCGTCAGATTGCTCGGTATCTGAATCGAGATATTTTGACGGTTGCCAGGGCAATCTATGCCTATGTTCAGAAAGGAGTGATCCAACTCGTTGATGCTCCGCTGCCGGAATTAGCGGGAGCGGGAGGGGTCTCTAAGTTGGCCCGTTCTAAAGATTTTGGCCAATGGCATGAAACCCGAACTCCACGAGTGGTGTGTATTGATGATGGCGTTACAATTCGTCAAACAGTGGAACAGATCTTGAATCAGAATGGTTACGAGGCAATGGCGATCGCCAACCCCCTGGATGCATTAAGTCAGGTGTTTCAACTCAAACCCGATCTGATTCTTTGTGATATTGCCATGCCTGAGTTAGACGGCTATGAACTTTGCGCCATGCTGCGCAAGTCAACTGCCTTTCGCCAAATTCCAATTGTCATGTTGACAGGGAAAGATGGATTTATTGATCGGGTTAAAGCAAGAATGGTTGGAGCAACTGATTATTTAACGAAGCCATTTGGAGAAAGTGAGCTATTAATGTTAGTTGAAAAATATGTTGGTCCAGGCAATTTAGAATCGCGCCAGTCCGGCGAAGCTCTAGCCCATTCTGTACAGAATGGGCTAGAAGAAAACGATAAAACGGATGCAACTTCGAGTTCATCCCCATTATTTAGCTAGTAAATGAGGGTACCTTATTGATTATTGGAGTTAAGGTGAATACTAGGGTAAGGAACGTTAGGGCTCCCCATCAGCGTTTCAGCCGCCAAGCAGGTAAAGGAATATGAGCACAGTTCTAGTCGTAGAAGATAGCGTTACTCAGCGGGAGATGATCTCTGATTTGTTGAGGGGAAGCGGCTTAAATGTAACAGAGGCTAGTGATGGTGTTGAAGCGCTTGAGCAAATTCAAGGTAGCCGGCCCGATCTCGTAGTTCTGGACATCGTGATGCCACGAATGAACGGCTATGAAGTCTGCCGTCGGCTGAAAGCAGATCCCAAAACTCAAAACGTTCCCGTTGTCATGTGTTCCTCTAAAGGGGAAGAGTTTGATCGCTACTGGGGTATGAAGCAGGGAGCCGATGCTTACATTGCAAAGCCGTTTCAGCCAACGGAGCTGGTCGGCACCGTTAAACAACTATTGCGAGGTTAGATGTCAGTGGAATGGTAGGCAATCCGGACTTTTTAACGGGTAGAGGGCAAGATCAGGCCCCTGAGTTTCAGGAGCTGGAAAGCCCTGAAGGTGAACTCCATTTACGGTTCTATGTCGCCTCCGGAAATGAGTTTGCCCTGCCCGCAACGGGAATTCGTGAAGTCATTTCCCCCTCTCCAGACCGGATTACCCCCGTCCCGAATGTTTCTCCACTGCTTTTGGGTACGCTGAACGTGCGCGGACGAGTTGTTTGGGTGGCAGACCTGGGGCAGTTTTTAGGAGATCCGATGGCACTCAATACTGATCGCCCAGAGGTTCCCGTGATTGCTGTGGAAGACCAGGACATCATGCTGGGGCTGGCTGTGGATCGGATTGTGGGAATGGACTGGCTGGATATCGAAGAAATTCAAATGCCAACGAATGTTCCAGATAGCGTTGCTCCCTTTCTTCGCGGTGAGTGGATATTAGACAACCAGGCAAACAAATATCTTCGACTGCTGGATCAGGTAGCCATTCTTCGGTCAGCTCGGTGGGCAGCTTAGAAAGGAGGGTAAGGGTGAAAAAAACACAGATTGGAAGTAAAACTGAGGAACAAGTGATGAAGACTGGGAATGGGGCGATCGCCCATTCCACATCAGAACAACCTTCCGACACATCGAGGCCACAGCACTCAATACTCAACTGGGAGGAGGCAAATGGGATCAGGAACTGAATTAGCACAGGGATACCAGCAAGCTCAAATGGCCTACATGCAAGGCAACTACGAACAAGCTGCTGAAATTATCGATCGCCTGGCGAAGGAATTTCCCGATGATCCGAGCGTCTGCCTACTGCGCGGTCATGTTTATTGCTATGGCCTCCAGCAGTTTGATCTCGCAAGGTCGCAGTATCAATCGGTGCTTGCCCTAACCTCCAACGAAGAATTCACTGGATATGCTAATCAGGGGCTGGAGTATATCAGCCAATTTGAGGCAGGCAACATGGCAGGTGGAAGCGAGTCGGCCGTATCAGGAGAAAGCAAGAGCAGTTCGGATGAAGACTTTGGCAACTTTCAATCGGCGACCTCCTGGCAGGAACAGGAAGACTTTTGCTCCGCCGCTGGCTTTAACCTGGGGGATGAGGATTACAGCCCCAGCACAGAACAGGATTTTGACATTCCATCCCTCGACTTTGAACCGTCTGCGGAAATGCAGGGCGACTTTAGGAGCGATTCGGGTTTAGCGGATGACTTCGGTCCTTTTGCCGATCCCTTCACGCTCGATGATGGGACAGGTGATGCTCCTGCAGAATCGCCATTCCAATCAGATCCCGGCCTATCTGCTGGTGCTTCCGGCGGGGCTTCTATATTCGATCAGCCAGCAGCGGGAGGTGAAACTCGGGACAATGAGAATGAGTTCTCTCTAGAGGAGTTTGATGACGCCTTTGCTCCTCTCGATTTACCGGAAGAACCACTGACACAAAATTCAGCTTATTCACTGGAATCTAGCCAATCTCCAGCGGGCAGACATTCTAGCTCATTTCAAACCAGCCCAAACCATCGGGTGAGCGAGGACGAAACGCTGTTTATGGCTAGCACAGGGCTATACAACCAGGAGGAGCAAACCTTTGGAGCCCCGTCCTCTGAGAACCTGGAGGGGGCCAGTGACTTCGAGCCAGACCTAGCTGGGAGTACCTTCTACCAGCCCGAAACCACTAGCTCTGAACCGGGCGTAACCGGGCAAAGCAGTGCCGACTTTCTGGATGAATTTGACGAGTTTGACGATCTGGGAAATCTGTCCGACTTTGATTTGTCCGAAAATTCTGCTGGTTTTACCAGTCCTGCGGTGGGAGCAGGCTTTGATTTGGGCAGCCGGGATTTTGGAGAGGCGGCAATCAGCGATCGCACCTTCTCCCAGGACACCGATGCTATCAGCTTCAACGACAGCGGCAGTTCTCTCATCCGCGACGATGAAGTGTTCAGTATTTCCGGTACCTCTGACCAGGTTCCTACCTTCACCCAGTTCGATCAGCAAGTAGCCGAACCTACTCCTACGGTGGAGCAGGGAGCCTTTGCGTTTCTTGAAAACGCCCCCATTGCGACCAAACAAATGATTACAGCAGGGGTAACCGGAGTTCTGTCCGCCGTTGCGGTTGCTCTGGTCAGTAATCTGGCTGCCACCTATGGTCCGGGTAGCCAGCGCGAGGAAGTTGTAAACCAACTCCGCGGTACCGGCTGGATGATGGCGGCGGCGGCACTGGCGGTTGGTGGGGGCTCAGCCTTTTTCCTGGGACAGGCCACAGCCAAGCAAATCAAGCGCTCGACTGATGATTTGCAGACTCAATTCAACTCAGTTTGCCAGGGGAACCTCAATGCCCGTGCCACCGTTTACTCAGAGGACGAATTTGGGCAACTGGCAACCAGTTTCAATCAGATGGCGCGGGTGATTCTGACCACCACCAGCGAGGCCCAGCGCAAGGCAGAGGAGCAGGAACAGGCGAAAGAAGACCTGCAGCGCCAGGTGATTCGTCTTCTGGACGATGTAGAAGGGGCTGCCCGGGGTGACCTGACGGTTCAGGCTGAGGTGACGGCCGATGTGTTGGGGGCCGTTGCCGACTCGTTTAACCTGACCATCCAGAACCTGCGCGAAATCGTACAACAGGTGAAGACAGCGGCCCGTCAGGTGAGTAAGAGTTCGACCGATAATGAAATGTTTGCCCGCAGTCTGTCTTCCGATGCACTCCGGCAGGCGGAGGAACTGGCAGTTACCCTGAACTCCGTACAGGTGATGACTGAATCGATTCAACGGGTGGCTGAAAGTGCCCGTGAAGCAGAGGAAGTCGCCCGCTCGGCATCGGCCACTGCACTTAAGGGGGGTGAAGCGGTGGAACGTACCGTCGCTGGTATTCTGGAAATTCGAGAAACGGTCGCGGAAACGACTCGCAAGGTAAAGCGACTGGCGGAATCTTCCCAGGAGATTTCCAAGATTGTGGCCTTGATTTCCCAGATTGCTTCCCGGACGAACCTGCTGGCTCTCAACGCCAGTATTGAAGCAGCACGGGCTGGAGAAGCGGGTCGTGGTTTTGCAATTGTTGCTGATGAGGTGCGACAACTGGCAGACCGGGCGGCGAAGGCATCGAAGGAAATTGAACAGATCGTACTCCAGATTCAGAGTGAAACGGGCTCGGTAATGATGGCTATGGAGGAAGGGACGCAGCAGGTGATTGAGGGAACGCGACTGGCCGAACAGGCGAAGCGATCGCTGGAAGACATCATTCAGGTGTCTAACCGAATTGACGTTCTGGTGCGTTCCATTACCGCGGATACAGTTGAGCAAACCGAAACGTCCCGCGCCGTTGCCCAGGTTATGCAATCCGTTGAATTAACAGCCCAGGAAACCTCTCAGGAAGCCCAACGGGTGTCTGCGTCCTTGCAAAACCTGGTGGGAGTCGCCCGCGATTTGCTCACTTCGGTGGAGCGATTCCGGGTAGAGACGATCGAGCGCAAATAGCTGAATTCAGGGTATGGAGGCTTCCGCTATCATTTTGTCTAAAGCCTTGGGCTGATAATCCTCCAGATGCACGCACTTCCGTAGCAATTCTTACTTTTTCCAAAGGGATGGGGTACTGCCATGCAGCCTGAACAGCAACAGCGAATCATGGGCTACTTCATTGAGGAGGCCAAAGACCACCTCAATACGATCGAGCAGGGCTTGCTAAATTTACAAAACACCATTGAAGACCCTGAGATGGTGAATGAACTGTTTCGGGCGGCTCACTCTGTTAAAGGGGGAGCGGCTATGCTGGGGCTCCATAGTATTCAGCAAGTTTCCCATCGTCTGGAAGACTTCTTCAAGGTCTTGAAAGAGTCGCGGGTTACGGTTGATCAGAAGCTGGAGAGTCTTTTTCTGAAGGTTTTTGATGCCCTCCAGGAACTTCTGGAGCAACTTCAGGGGCCGTTTGGGTTGACAGAAGAAACGGCCAATATCACCCTGTCTACGGTTCAGCCAACCTTTGAGGAGCTGGAACGGCACCTCGAAACCCTGGTGCTTAATGTGGGTGATGTAATGACGTCCATGCCGACCACAGGCTTTCTGGTGGAGGATCAGCCGATCCTCGCTGAGACGTTGGATACAGCTGTGGCTCAGGTTTTTGGTACGGAAATTCCCTCTCGCCTGCGCGAAATGCTGCGACTGTTTAAGCAGCCTGAAACTCATGCTGCCAGCCGTCAGCAACTGCAAGCCATTTGCCGCGAGTTCATGGAGGTAGGTGAGCAGTTTGGGTTATCTGCCTGGTGCCAGCTGATTGAAACAGCAAGGCAGGCGATCGCTAATTCCAACAATTCTTACCGTACCCTCGCTCCGGTAGTCATTAAAGACATCAAGCAGGCACAGGAACTGGTTTTGGCTGGGCAAGCAGATGAAATTGTTCCCTGCTCTCAACTACAAACAATGGCCCTGGCTGCACCTCCCGCTGCCATTGCCGCCGATGATGATTTTGCGAACCTCCTGGCAAGGGCCAACGATACTGACCTGGAGATTGACTTTTCCATCTCTTCTGACTCTTCTGAACAGGGGGCAGGAGAAGCCCTATTTAGCAATTCAGAACTGACACCAACAACAGAGCTAGATCTGTCCTCTGATCTGGACTTTGAAGCCAGCTTTGGGGAAGCAGATCTGACTGGCGATACCGAGCAGCATGGCCCCGAAGTGGGGATGGCAGAGTTGAACAGTCTGGCCGACCTGTTTGAAGGAGAGGTTCCCGATCTGGGTTCGACCTGGCAAGAAGAAGAGATTGTGGGTGATGTGACCGATGTGTTTTCAGGCAGTTCTACCAGTACCGCTGGCGATCCTGACGAATCAGCCGACTTTTCCGACCTGCTGTTTGAAGAGTCCCCAAGCAATGTGACCAGTCAGGCCGATGCAGCAGACCTGAGTGACTTGTTTGGTGACGATTTACTGGAGGATAAGAGTACGGGTAGTGACTCCAGCATTCTGGAATTGGAGGCGTCTGAAGGCTCTGGCGATTCAGAATTGGGCGACCTGGAAGATTTGCTGGCGATTTCAGAAACAGACCAGACCCCCACCTCATCGGTGGGGGCGATCGCAGAAACTACCACTGAAACCGATCCCTTCGCAGGTCTTGTTCTGGACAAAGGAATGGGAACAGAAGATTTAACCAATCTTGACCTTGACCTGGAATCGGTAGGTGAGTCAGAAGCCTCCCTGGGAGATTTGGGCGAACTCTTCGCTGGGATGGATGAAACCGACCTTTCCGAACTTCAAACCGAATCAGAAACCCGCTTCCAACTGGACACACCGGGGGATGATTTCAATCCTTTTGGCCCCTCCGCCAGTGAGTCATCGACCGGCTCTGATTCTTTCACCAGCACTGTTGTTGCGGATCCCTGGGATGATTCTGCCGGTGATTTAGGGGGTGAATCTTTTAGTGAATTGACGCAGGAACTCAGCCCTAAGCCAACCCCAGATTCGCCAACAGATATCCCTGATCTAGACAGCCTGCTGAACAACGATAGTTTAAGCGAACCTATTGAAACACTGACTGACCAGGGTGAACTCGACTTCAGTGGACTGCTTGAATCCCCTTCTACCCCGGAGCAGGAGGCTTCAGACGATCTGTTTGTTGAGGAGTTAATTGACGAACCTCTGGATTTTTCGACAGAATCCTGGCTCTCTGAAACCGCCGATACGGGAACTATTGGGCCTGAAACGGAAGCTGATCTGCTGAATTTAGATCAGCCCACAGCGGAGGATGGGCCAGAAGCATTGGCTTTCCTGGAAACAGCATCAGGTGTCACCGATTCGTCTGTTAGTGGGTCAGGGGGGCTGGATCTGGATTTGAGTGAACTGGATTTAGGCAGTTCGGAATCGGCTATCGAAATGACCGGGGATGAATTTAATCTGGGCCTAGAGGGTTTCGAGGTCACTGCTGAAACAGCAGATGCTTCTGTCGGCTTGACTCCAGCAGAACAGGCGGTAGAGGGAGATCTGGGTCTGGACTTCGGTGAACTAGATCTGGGTTCATCTGAAGCGGAGAACGGGTTCGAGGGCACTACTGAAACGCCGGATGCTTCTGCTGACTTGATTGCAGCAGAAGGGGTCGTTGAAGAAGATTTGAGCCTGGACCTGAATGAACTGGATTTGGGGCCATCGGCAACAGAGAGCCTGAATTTGGACACAGATTCTGAACAGAACCTGGAAGGCCTGCTGGGTGAAATGGGGTTGGGTGATTTGGATTCTGAGCAATCCGGTTCAATGCAGGCCTTTAATTGGCCAGAAACCCTTGATTCGGGAATGGGTCTGGAGTCTGAGAATGGGCTGTTTGTAGATGCGGCAGCGGATCCTTTTGCTGAGGATTTGGCGGCGATTGTGAGGGAAGAGGCGACGATCGCCCCACCTGAGGTCAGTGAAATTCCCTCAATTGAGGAACTTTCCCTGGATGATTTCACCGCCGAATCTTCTGTAGAAATTCTGGAGAGTGAGTTGGCGGGGGATGGGATCGACCTGAATTGCTCTTCAGAGGAGAACCTGCCTGACCTGGATGACTTCTTACTGGAAGAAGCAGCATCCCCATCACAAGAAATTCCTGCTGAAACAGACGATTCCAGTAAGTTTTTAGGGAGTACTGACTCGATAGCTGTCGATAACGATTTTGCTGATCTGGGTAATTTGTTTGACGAACCCACCTCTGAACCTGCTAACGCCTTGGGCGATTTAGAAAATTTATTGAGTGAAGAACCTTCCTCGGAATCAGGCGAGCCCACCGATGATTTTGCTGGCTTAGAAAATTTACTGAGCGAAGCCCCCCCCTTTGCATCGACGGACGAAGTTGAAAATCTGAACCCTCCGCTGGCTGAAGACACTTCCCCCACAGCGGCTACTGACCTTGGGGATTTAGATAGCTTACTGACTGAAGCAGCCCCATTTCCGACGGAGGAGTTTACAGGTCCGGAAAACCTCGTAGAGGAAGAAGCTTCGGTGCCAGACGACTTTAGCAGTCTGGAGAATCTGCTTGGGGAAGAGCCCGTTCCCTCTGCTCCCATGAATGCTTTAGGCGCTCTGGAAAGTATGGAGTCTGGGACTCAGAATTTAACTGGGACAGAGGAGTTCGCCGATCTGGAAGCCCTATTACAGGAGGATGAGTCAGGCAGCCTTGCCCCTCAACCAACCGAGCCTCCCAGCGCTTCTGAGTTTGATGAACTGGATGACTTGCTGAAAGATGCAGAAGAAAAAATGGGCGGGTCTCCCAGTGTATCGATCAGTCGTGGGATAGCTGCTCAGAATCGGCGTTTGACTCGACCAGGGCGGATTTTCAGCGAGCAGACCATGCGGGTCCCGGTTAAACACCTGGATAACCTGAGCAATCTGGTTGGGGAACTGGTGGTCAATCGCAACAGCCTGGAGCAAGACCAGGAACGTCTGCGCCAGTCTTTGGATAACTTGCTGTACCAGGTACAGCAACTTAGTGATGTGGGACAGCGGATGCAAGACCTGTATGAGCGATCGCTGCTCGAAAGTTCTCTGTTAGCGAGTCGTCACAGCTACCGTCACGGGTCGAGCAGTGCAGCAAGGCAGGGGGAGGCAGCGACCCAAACCGCCAGCGAGAATGTAGAGTATGATCCCCTGGAAATGGACCGCTTTACAGGATTCCACAGCCTTTCCCAGGAGATGATTGAGCTGATTGTCAGGGTGCGGGAATCTGCCTCTGACATTGAATTTATCGTCGATGAGACAGACCAAGTGACTCGTATGTTTCGCCAGGTCACCACCCAGCTTCAGGAAGGGCTGACCCGCTCCCGCATGGTGCCGTTTGCCCAAACCGCTGATCGCCTGCCCCGCGCTGTGCGTGACATTGCCATGCGGGTTGGCAAACAGGCAGAGCTTGTCATTGAAGGGCGCGAGACGCTCATTGACAAAATGATTTTGGAACAACTCTACGACCCCATGACTCACCTGGTGAATAATGCCATTACCCATGGGATTGAATCACCAGAGGTGCGGCGGGCAGCGGGTAAACCTGCCGCAGGGCGAATTACGATTCGTGCCTTCCACCAGGGGAACCAGACCATTATCTCGGTATCCGACGATGGGGCCGGGATTGATGTGGAGCGGGTCAAGGCAAAGGCGATCGAAAAGGGATTAATTACCCCCGCTGAAGCCAGAAGTATGTCTCGCCTGGATGTCTATGATTTGCTTTTCCATCCCGGATTTAGCACAAAAGACCAGGCCGATGACTTCTCTGGCCGGGGTGTAGGGATGGATGTTGTCCGTACCAGTTTGAGCGAGATTCGCGGGGTGATTAACACCGACTCTAATCCCGGTAAAGGAACCACCTTCACTATCCGTCTGCCGCTTACGCTGAGTATTTCAAAGGCACTGTGTTGCATCAGCGATCGCGCCCGCATTGCTTTCCCCATGGATGGGGTGGAAGACATGCTGGATGTTCCCAAAGAACGAATTCAGACCAACGCTGAAGGGCAGCCCTGCCTCCCCTGGCGCGACTCTCTACTCCCTGTCTATCCGCTCATTGATTTACTGTCCTATAATCGTCACTTGAGCCGGGGTAATGTCTATGGAGGAAATCAGGAAGACGATATTTCCTCAATTGTTGTACTGCGAAGTGCGGGTAACTTCCTGGCTCTCCAGGTGGATCAGGTGTTAGGCGAACAGGAGATCGTGATTAAGCAGTTGGAAGGGCCCGTTCCCAAACCCGTTGGTGTCGCTGGGGCAACGGTTCTGGGAGATGGTCGGATCATGCCGATTGCCGATGTGCTGGAATTGATTGACCTGGCTATGGGACGAATCCGTAAGGATGCAGGCGGTTCTCTGTGGGAGCAGGGGGCTGGGACGGTCATTCAAGAACCACCGGCCACAAAGACGGAACCCATGGTACTGATTGTGGATGACTCCATCACCGTGCGAGAATTGCTCTCGATGACCTTTAATAAGGTGGGGTATCGAGTGGAGCAGGCACGGGACGGGCAGGAAGCCTGGGAGAAATTACGGTCAGGCTTGCCCTGCGATATTGTTTTCTGCGACATCGAGATGCCAAGGATGGATGGTCTAGAATTTCTCTCCCGGATTCAGAAAGATCCCAACTTGAATCACCTGCCGATCGCCATGCTGACCTCGCGGGGGGCCGACCGCCACCGCCAAATGGCGGCTTCCCTTGGAGCCAGCGGTTACTTTACCAAGCCCTATCTGGAAGAAGCCCTGCTGGATGCGGCACAGCGGATGTTGAAGGGAGAACGGCTACTTTCCTAGAGGGGATGGATGAGTTGAATCCAGTCGCCCTGGACGATCGCGATCGCCCCACCAGGAAGGGGGTCGGTTTGGGAACGGTTGGGTGCAGTCAATAAAGGAATCATCTTTTCGATGTGTTCAAAGCTAGGAGCGCAGGGCAGGGCTGACTGAAGAAACCGTCGAATAACCCGCCGTTGGAGGGCGAGGGGAGCTTGACGCACAACCATCCGATTCAAACCAGTCTGGTTTTGCCGGAGTGACTGTTGAAATAATTTATTGGCTTCGTTTTCCAGATAATCAACCTCAGCTTGCAACAGTTCGGCGGTTTGGGCGAGGGTATGTTCAGCTTGAGGGTTGAAGTGGGTGCAGAGGTAGGGTAACAGTTCCTGGCGGATACGGTTGCGGGCATACCTCAAATCCTGATTGGACGGATCCTGCCAGCATTCCAGGCCCATCTCCTGGCAAAATCGGGCAGTTTCGGTACGGGTAACGGCCAGCAGGGGACGAACGAGAAATACCCCAGAGGCCAGGAGACGCTTCCAGGTGAGAGCTTGCAGCCCATCGGCACCACTTCCGCGCACCAGATTATAGAGCAGGGTTTCGGCGCGATCGCTGGCTGTATGCCCGGTCACAACACAGGTAAATTGCTGCTGCTGCGCCAACTGCGCCAAGACCTGATAGCGCCACTCCCGTGCTCCGGCTTCGGTTCTATCTGCCTGCTCCGCAGTTTTTAAGTAGAACGGCAGTTTCCAGGCGTTGGCCAGGTTTTGGACAAAATCGGCATTGCCAGTGTCCGGTTGCCAGCGGTGGTCGCAGTGGGCAACCGCCAGATGCCAGTTCCATTTAGGCTGCAAATCCACTAACAATCGAAGCAGGCATAGAGAATCCTGCCCTCCCGAAACAGCAACTAAGAGCCGTTGTCCCGCGTCTAGAAGTTGCCGCTGTTTCAGAGTGCGATGCAGAAGAGCATGCAAAAGTGTCCAGAATGGAACCTCACTCATTCATAAGTAGCTGGGTGCAATTAAAGTTAGCCCTCATCCCCCAGCCCCTTCTCCCATTTTGGGAGAGGGGGAGTAAGATTTTCTCAAAGTCCCTCTCCCAGAGTGGGAGAGGGATTTAGGGTGAGGGCAATCGGGCAAGTTGCACATCGCGTTAAGTAGCTGGGTGCAATTAAAAAATGACTCTCCTGAGAATTCGGTGATAAGCGATGCTTATCACCAAAGCAAAATCAATACTCCAGGGATTTATCAATATTCCAGGGATTTTGTTTTAGATGAAAAAATAGCATAAACTACTCTTTCACTGGCAAGCCGGAAGAACCGAAAAAATTAAGGATGGTTTTGAAGTTGGAGAAGGTGAACCCCCCCGCCTGAGGTCAACGCCCCCCTCCCCTTTCTTCCAATTCATTATGTCTACCTGCTTAGCAGGTGTCAGATTATCAGTGTTGGTTATTGGTTGTTAGAGAAGGGTGAGGGGAGGGGGGCATCATAGGCTATTCAAAGTCACTATTATCTCTGTAGGCGTTGTCATACCGGGGGTCTGGTTTTTCAGGGCGGTAGACATCTTCGTAGCGGAGATCGGGGGTTTCGCTGGGGCGACGCTCCTTTCGGCGACTGTCGAGGAGTTTGGGGGCTGGATCCTGGTCTGGGCAAAACTCCAGGCGAATGCGGACTTTGCCCCGCTGCCAGCCCTTGGTTCCAAATCTGAGCGCTTCACACTCCAAACCATTGCCAAACCAGCCTTCATTAGCGTCGTCCCAGTCCTGTTCGCGATCGCTAATGGCCTGTGCCAGAGCATCAATGAACTCACCCACCTTAAAGGTTGGGTTGGTCATCAATACCCGTCCTACGCTGACAAATAACACTTCATCATCATCTAGTGGTTGAAACTGATCGTTCATTGGATGAATTTAAAATGAAAAGTTCGAAGTTCAACGGGGAGCCGCACAGGTGCATGACTAATCCTGCATTTCGATTCTGCACCGCTAGAAGAACCAGCCGTAGCTATGCAGCCCTTTCCCCAGCAAATTCACACCTAAATAGCAGACCCAGACAACCAGAAATCCAGTCGCTGCCAGAATTGCTGGACGACGGCCCTGCCATCCTTTGGTGATCCTGGCATGAAGGTAGGCCGCAAATACTAACCAGGTAATCAGCGCCCAAGTTTCCTTAGGATCCCAACTCCAGTAAGATCCCCAGGCTTCGTTTGCCCAAACAGCCCCAGCAATGATCCCAATTGTCAATAACGGAAAGCCCAGACCAATGATGCGGTAACTGATGTTGTCCAGGGTATCTGCCAGGGTGAGACGTTGGGGAGAGAGGGGCGCGGGGGGCGCGGAGGAGATGGAGGGAGGAGCCGGGGGAGCAATCACCGCCGTGGCAACTCCGCCTGAATCCATCGCTTCAGTGGAAGGGTCTGTAGAACCATTGACAGCTTCTCCAGCACGGTGGAGCTGGTAGTTTTTGTCGCGGTAAGCGCCTGTGCCCACTGAACTGCCTTTCAGTTCAACGTTTTGACCATGAGTCACGACCAGAAAGGCGATCGCCATTAGTGATCCAACCATCAACGTGGCATAACTCAACATCATTACGCTGACATGCATCATCAGCCAGTTAGACTTCAAGGCAGGCACCAGGGGAGCAGATTCCTGCATATCCTGCGGCAGGGAAAGGGCTGCAAATGCGGTAATTGCCATGGCAACAGGAGCTGTCACCACACCAACCAATCGACTGCCGCTCATATTCTCGGCAATGAAGTGAATAGCTGTAACCCCCCAGGTCAGGAAAAAGAGGGACTCGTAAAGGTTACTAATCGGGAAATAGCCTGCTTCTAACCAGCGGGCACCTAGAAGGGCGGCAATACAGAGATTGGCGATTGCCATCCCGGTGGTGCCCAGCATTGCCAGGTAGGGTAGGCGCGGAAATGCGGCCCCCACCCAATACACCAACATCGTTATAAACAGGATGGCAAACGAAGTGTTATCTAAAATATTCTGTAACCGAACCAGATCCATCGTTTCCCCCAGGGCGTAAAAAGCACGGTTATCAATAGTCTTCCTCTATCCTACGATGGGGATGGGTGGGGAGGAGTTTTGGGTTCTGAATAAAGGCTACAGGCAACGGGCAACGAGCTACAGGTATTTCTGTTTCCTTCTGTTCCCTGATTCCTGGTTCCTGGCTTCTTTTTTCTTCTGCCTGACCTCTAACCCTCAGCCACTGGTCCATTCCCCCTCCAGGCTTCCGGTTTCTGTCTTATAACTCATCATCCTACTGGGGCGAAGGGCTGGCGGCAGGTGGGAATTCTAAAGCGGGGTTGATTTGATCATTGGGACGACTGGTGGAACCTGAGGGAATTTTGGGGCTGGGCAGCGGTTTGACGTTACCAGCTTTTTGCAGTTGCACAAA
This sequence comes from Leptolyngbyaceae cyanobacterium HOT.MB2.61, assembly GCA_023511615.1. GTDB lineage: Bacteria > Cyanobacteriota > Cyanobacteriia > Leptolyngbyales > Leptolyngbyaceae > Leptothermofonsia. Next base: position 13,539 of record JAIMBL010000028.1, on the reverse strand, counting down.
GACATCGTACCGGGTGCTGCGTTCATCGTTAATGGCGGCGGTGATACCAATGGCACGAATCGCTGCTACTAGATCTCGATTGCCAGGTGGGAGTTGCAACAGAGGTAAATTTTTGGCATTTACGGCGCGATCGACATTGACAAAGAAGTGGCCGTTGTTGGGATTGGGCTCTGAGGGCACCGCCGTTTGGAAGGGTTGACTATCTCCTAGAGATGCACTGGGTTTAGGCACCATCGTACTGGTGATGGGGGCCCCCAGAGTCAGGAATGCAACGTTGCCATCCAACCAGCCGTGGGTGATGCTGGGACCTCCTATCGGAGGTGTCCAGTTTGTTACGGGCAGATCACCGACTTTGGTATCTTCAACCTTAAACTTATATTTGCTGGCCATCACTTCATCCAACCGATTGAGAGCGGTTTCAGCGGCGCGGCGATCGCTCGACTGCACCATAAATACCAACCCAAATGGCAGCGTTGGGGCACCTCCTTCTGGGGCTGCCACCAGGGCAAGGGAAAACTCGCCTGCCATCCAGGAAAATAAGTCCTGGTCTAAATCCATGCCAACTGTAGACTTCAACCCATCCCGTAGCCCCTGTGGATTAATGGGGGAAACAGGGTTAGCCGTTGCACCCTGGCTATAGTCCTGCCAGAATTGCTTCAAATTGCCACCCGATGCCATGATGATGGTGTCTGCCGGCAAGCGACTGGGCATTGTTTTGGCGGTATTTCTCACCTCGTACCGGCGCTGGCTATCAGGCTTGAGCCAGGAAATGCTTTTGAACCGAACCCCTTCCGATTCTAGAACAGCGGTGGCGGCTAATCCTTGTACTTGCTGTACCTGAGCCAGGCTTTGGGGTGAAACCGACTTGCCGGAGTTGGCGGAAGTGGATGCAGCAGCGGCTGGAAGGTTAATAAACAGTTTGCCAAAGGGTTGGGCAACCTGAATTTTGCCTAAAGCCTGGGAATAACCGGGGGTGGCGGCCAGAGCAGGTTCTCCCTTGTAGGTATCGATCGCCCGATCCATCGCTTTTGGGTCATTCGCCACAACCATCAGCTTGTCATCCAGAATGGTTGCCGAATAATTCTGGGGAGTTACTCCCTGGGTTTCGCGAACCTGGAACCCTTTGTAAATCCGGTCAGCCACTTTGCCTGATTGGGGTTTGAACTTCTCCAACGCTTGTTTTGCCCTGGCAGCATCCCGCACTGGAAGCACGAGCAGGGTTGCTTGCTGGGCTCTGGGGACCGGGGGAAGAGAATTGGAGCCGCTGGGAGGCGGACTTGCCTGGGGAGACAGGAACGCAACAGTAACCTCTTTGCCAATCCAGGGTTGAATGTCTCGCTCGTAATCGAAGCCATTGGCGGTAAGGATGCGATCGCGAGCATTTGCCAAGTTCTGATCTAGAGCAGCCTGACTCTGAACTGTGCCAAATTCTCGCAGTTTCTGCCACTGCCCTGGATCGGTGGCAACGGAGATGGCCATCAACGCATCTTGGGGAACAACCTCAGATCATACTGGCATATCGCTCGGACCAACACCCCCGTTCGTCCATATCCAATAGGCTGTCCCCCCCCCCGCTGCCAATAGTGCCACCGTTCCAAAGGTTAAGAACAGGGAAGGTTTCTTCGTCTTTTTAATCATGAGGACAGGGCTTTCCTAACTCAACATTGGGCAATGCCCCTGCCACTCTAGCAAACCTGGAGGGGATTGCGACAGAAGTCAGTCATAGTTCGCAACAGCGTTGCTGATTCCGGGGATGAATTGAGGGTTGGATGAATTGAAACTTCATTCCAATTCATCCTGCTATTCAGCACCCCCTAGTTCGCAACTGTTATGGCGTTTAACTGCCAGTCTTTTTTGATGGGCGATCGTGCTGCCCTAACCAGGCAACCAGGTCTTCTGTTGGGGAAAAATCCAATAGCGCTTCCCCTAAAGCCTCCAATGAATAAAGTTATGCGGTAGTAGTGGTGGTGCTGGCCAATAACGTTGCTCCTCCTGAGGCTGTAGACACCTTTTGATAGAGAGTATCTCGTTGTTGGAAGGGTCGTCCGAGGGAGGCGATCGCCCTCTGCAAATCCTCTACTTCCATACACGTTCCCCCCTGAGCTCCTGCCATGGTCGTGATGTGTTCTTCCATCAACGTGCCACCGATGTCATTGCAACCCCAGGTAAGGGCCTCAGTCGCTCCTGCTAACCCCAGCTTGACCCAACTGGGCTGGTGATTCGGAATCCAGTTGCCCAGGTAGATGCGGGCAACAGCCGTGAGGAGGAGGGCATCAGAGAGAACGGGTTGATCTCGCCCAACGCGACGACGCAGGGGTTTGGGGGCTTCCTGTCCCACAAAAGGGAGCAGGATGAATTCGGTAATACCTGGATAACCCTTTTCCAGAGAGGATTGCTGGAGCGATCGCAATCTCTCCAAATGGAGAATTTGCTGCTCTGGCGTCTCGATATGTCCGGAGAGCAGGGTACTGGTTGTGTGCAGACCTTGCTGATGGGCCGTTCCCATAATTTCAAGCCAGGTTGCGGTATTGATCTTTTCGGGACACAGAACTTTGCGCACCTCGTCGTCCAGTACTTCCGCAGCAGTACCGGGCAAGGAATCAACTCCCGCATCACGCAGATGGGCAATAACTTCGGCATAGCTCAATCCATCTTCTCTGGCAATGAACTGCACTTCCTGGGGCGAAAAGGCATGGAGATGGAGGTGAGGAAACTGGTTTTTGATCTCTTTAACAATTTGCAGATAGTAGTCGAGCGATCGCCCCTTCAGCTTTGCCTTGGGGTTCAATCCGCCCTGCATACAGATCTCAGTCGCACCTCGCTGAGAGGCATCCGTTGCTTTCTCTAAAATTTGCTCCAGGTCAAGCCAGTAAGCACCTTCCTCCCCTTCGTCCCGTCGAAAGGCACAAAAGCTACAGTGCTGCTCGCAGATGTTGGTGAAGTTGATGTTGCGGTTAATGACATAGGTAACGGTGTCACCGACTTGTCGTTGCCTTATTTGATCAGCAACCTGACGAATCAGGGAGATTGTATCAGTCTGCTCGCCAGAATTGATTGTCTCGTTTAGTTCCTCCTGCCAAGCAGGTGAGCCAGCGGGGGAGGCTCGGAACTTCTGCTTCAGTAGAAACACTCCCTCCTCTGGAGTTAAATCATGACCCTCCAGGGCACGGCCTAAAATTGCTTCAACAGTTGCCATCATTCAGGTATTGAAAATAAAAAGCTCAAAACTCCTTGATAGGGATGAGGGGATGCGTAGACAGTTCCCCTGTCTGCCCGGCTAGAAAAGCTGGCTCACCCGGCAGCAAAACCCAGGCAAAACCGGGCTGGTCAATTCATCCTGGGGATAGAGCGTTGCTACCAGCTTCAGCATCGCATTCTCCCGGCGATACACTTCAACACTTTGGGTTTGAACATTCACAATCCAGTATTCCAGCACGCCTCGCACGGAATACAACTTCAGCTTGGCTTCCCGGTCCCGTTGTTCATTCGTCTTCCCCGGCGACAGCACTTCTACCACCAGTTCGGGAGCCGCCGTGAGATGCCCGGCCTGATCCAGCAATTGCGCCAATCGCATATGACTGGCCCACACCACATCGGGAATCACCGCATCCGATTCGGAAAACACAATCCCAGGGTTAATCGCGGCCTGCCCCAACCCGCTCTGATCCGACCAGAGCTTGAGTACAGTCACAGTATTGCCACAAACCGCTTGATGTTTCCAATCGGGTGCTCTGGTCACGAACAATTCTCCATCGATGATTTCGTAGCGATTGGCGCGATCGCCCTCAAAGATGGCCAGATCAGCCGTTGTCCAGCGGACGGGATGGGGAGTGGTGGACTGCATAGAACCCTCGCGATGCGTGCTTTGATCATACGTTATCCGACTTCCAGCCAAGTCATACCAATCCTCGGTAGTGCCCAAATCGTAATGATTTTTGAGTCGTTGATGATGGCGGCTATGGCCACTCATCATTACCTTGTTAGGTCTACACCCCAATCCTCCATGCTGAAGTTTCAGCAACCCCAAAGAATAAAAATCCTGCCCTCTTCTTTGGCAGAAGAAAGGGTTGGAGATGAGGGCATTTTCAGAGCAATCATCTGTTTCTTTGAGTCGGATTAATTCAAGGCTTCAGAAAACTGGCTTTAATGGAATCCAGGACTTTGAGATTTATCATTACTTCCTGGTGCAAAACACTCAATGGTATTAGTTGTTCCCCCATCACTCCATTACTCCACACATTTCGTATGAGCCCCATTCGTAAGCTTGGTTGCCTGCTGGATGTAGATATTGAAGGGTATCTGATCAATGCCTGTGATTGGGCAGCCATTCAGTCTCCCTGGTTAGAGTTGGTCAATGACCTGAAAGCGGGCTGTGTTGGTGCGCTGGGCGATCGCTTGCACAGTCTTTATCTGCGAGGTTCGGTTCCCCGTGGAGCAGCGATCGTGGGGGTTTCCGATCTGGATAGTATTGTGATTTTGAAAAATGCCGTTTCTTCAGAGCTTGAGGAATGGAGTGAAGCTTTCCAGAGCACTCTGGAGCGGCGTTATCCATTCTGCCGGAAGGTTGAACTGCTACTGATCGCCTACTCAGAAATCTGGCATTCCGAATCGTCCTGGCAATCTGTGCTGCAAACCCAAAGTCTTTGTATTTATGGCGAAGATGTGCGATCTCAACTACCCCGGTTCAAGCCGGGAATTGCACTGGTTCGCCACGCCTTTGACCTGAAAGATGATCTGGCAAAAACCCAGTCAGGCTTACGGCAACTGTCACCCAACCATCCCCAGTTTGAGGAGCAGGTGAAAGGGTGGTGTGGCTGGATTACCCGTCGTATGATCCGCACCGGGTTTGAACTGGTGATGGAAGCGGAAGGGACTTTTACCCGTGATCTGTACCCCTGCACGGATGCTGGTGAGGCGAGGAACGGCCATGATTTCAGTTCTGAGTTGGTCTTTTGTAGGGTTGCGATCGCTTCATTCAGTCTTGTTTTCCTCAGACACTGCATCGTAGCGGTTTCGTTATCAAGTATTTTCTATCCAGAAAAGCCTGAAAGTCGATGGAATTCTGCGGAATTCTGGACTATATTGCAAATATATATTAATATTTCAGTTATAGACAGTTCGCTTACAAATTATTTCGATCGGTTGTGTTGCAAAATCTAGTGTTTGCAACGTAGCTGTTCGAGGGCTTCGCCCCTAGGGAGGGATGGAACCCCTGCACCCCCACGGAACTTTCGTTTTACTGTAGTCGTTTGTAGCGAACCTAACCAGTCGCTTATCCAGGAGTATGGTCAAGCATCCCCGTGTAGTCATTGTTGGTGCAGGATTTGGCGGCTTGCAGGCTGCTCAATCTCTGGCGGGTGCGGGTGCGGATGTGTTGCTCATTGACCGCAACAACTATCACACCTTTGTACCACTGCTCTACCAGGTGGCAACGGCTCAACTGGCCCCAGAGCAGGTGGTTTACCCCGTTCGCACGATTTTGCGAAAAGCTTCTAACATTCAGTTTCGGATGGCTGAAGTACAGCGAGTGGATTTTTCAGCCCAGTTTGTTGAGACTGAGGATTCGGTCATTCCTTACGATTACCTGATCCTGGCAACGGGAAGTCAAACCCAGTTCTTGGGCGTTCCTGGGGCAAACGAGCACGCCTTTTCTATGAAAACGCTGGAAGAGGCAGTAGCCCTGCGAAATCATATTTTTGCTTGCTTCGAGCAGGCCGTGCATGAATCGGATGGGTTACGGCGACAGCAATTGCTGACGATTGTAATTGTGGGCGGCGGTCCGACGGGAGTGGAAATGGCGGGTGCCCTGGTTGAAATGTTGCGCGGGCGTCTGCAGCGAGATTATCCAACCCTCGATTTGGGGCAGGTGAGGTTGATTCTAGTCCAGGCGGGCGATCGCCCCCTGGCGGATCTACCTGCAAAACTGGGAACCTATACCTACCAGCGTTTACGCCAGCTTGGGGTTGAAGTGCATTTGCAAACAAGAGTTGAGCGGGTGACTGCGGGTGCAGTTCACCTGCCGGAGCAGGTCATTTCTACAGAAACCGTGATCTGGACGGCAGGGTTAGAGGCCAGCACTCCTGAGACTTCTGATGAAGTATTGCGAGCAACAAAAGGGAAACTGCTGGTTCGTCCAACCCTGCAATTGCTGGGACAATCCAATGTGTATGCAATTGGAGATCTGGCCTACGTCCGGCAAAATGGAGTTCCCTTAACGGGTGTTGCACCAGAAGCCCTGCAACAGGGTGTCACCGTCGCGCGAAACATCCGGCTTCAGTTGCGAGGCAGGGCACCCAAACCCTTTAACTATTTCAATAAGGGCCGGTTGGCAATTATCGGTTGTTTCTCAGGGGTTGGCAACATTGGAGCGATCGCGTTTACAGGTTTCCTGCCCTGGTTAATGTGGCTGGGAGTGCATCTGGTCTACCTTCCTGGCTACCGCAACCGTTTGCTGGTGTTCCTCACCTGGCTCTACTCTTACTTGTTGGGCGATCGCGCCGTTCGCATCATTTTCACGGCTCCTGATGCGCCAGTACGAAAGTGCCAACCCCTTCAAGAAGTGAAGCATTAAATATGGCAGGCGGCAGGTGGCAAGTAGAGGGGTGAATGAGTGATGAGTTTTAAGTTTTGAGTTCTGAGTTGCACCTGATCTCTGGCCCCTGCCCCCTGGTCCCTGACTCCTGACTCGTGCCTTCTCCCTTTCGGCCTGAACTCGAAATTCTGGAGGTATCAACAAATGACGGAAAGCAAAATTCGTTTGGGTTTAAGACTGAGAGATGTGGCGATCGCATACCTGTTGCTGCGTATTTTGATTGGTGTCAATTACTTCAATCACGGATTTACTCGCATCTCCAATGTTCCGGGATTTGTAGAAGATACCGTCAAAACCCTGGCAGATTCCTACTTTCCAGAATTTCTGGTCAGGCTTAATTCTTACCTGGTGCCGCCCGTTGAGTTGATTGTTGGCATTCTGATTACGATTGGATTGGCAACGCGGGGGGCTTTGATTGCAACCTTCATTTTGATGATCATCCTGAAATTAGGGGTCACTTCCATTCAAAACTGGCAGGCGGCAACTTCCATGCTTTCCTACGGTCTGGTGTTGTTTATTCTGCTGGCAGGGGCTGGTTTCAACATCTACTCGATTGACCACTGGCTGAACCGCAGGCGCGCCGTCGAGGATGGAGAAAATCGCACTGGGCAGGGCATGTTTAGTTTTGCCAGCACCCTGTGGTCAAAGCGCCGTCGCCGCAAGCCGTTGCCAACATCGATCAATTATCGGTAAGAAGGCCGTTATCGAAAAGATCCCCAACTTGCTGATTAATGATTCAAACAAGGAGTCGAGATCGACAGGGATCAAACTGTCCTTCAAGACTCTATAGGGCACAATAAAAGAGCTCACAGCACTTAACTCGCATTATGAGCCAGCGTTCTTACCCGGTCCCCCAGACGGAACCGCCGCTTTCTCCCAGGGAGACATTGCCAACCATGTACGACCTGCCCAGTGAAGACTCTGAGGAATTCGGTTTGCCTGATGAGGTTCATGACCTGCAACCTCAGCTATTAAGTGCCACCCTGCGTCTCAGAGATTATCCAAGAGATCAGATTTTTACTGGGACGGATCTAAACCTTTACTACGACGTTCGCCATCCTCAGTGGTATAAGCGCCCGGACTGGTTTTTAGTGTTGGGTGTGCCTCGCCTCTATGATGGGGCAGACTTGCGATCGAGCTATGTCATCTGGCAGGAAGGGGTAGATCCGTTTGTGGTAGTGGAGTTGCTTTCACCGGGTACTGAAAAGGAAGATCTGGGCAAGTATGCAGACTTGGGAGCAGACAGGTTGGCGATCGCTCCTGCTGAAACCAGCCACTCAACAGATGCCATACAGGGTGCAGAAAATGGTCAGGCTATCGGAGAAAATCCGCCCCGTAAGTGGGAGGTCTATGAATAGATTCTACGAGTTCCCTATTACATTGTGTTCAGCCGTTACACAAATCGGGTGCGCTTTTTCCAGTTAACAGGAGGACGGTATCAGGAACAGGCACTTGAACTCGCCCAGCCCCGTATTTGGATTCCTGAGCTGAGGTTGGGATTGGGGCTGTGGCAGGGAGAGTTTGAGGGAGTGATGCGTTCCTGGTTACGGTGGTATGACGGGCGGGGGAACTGGATACCGACAGATGCAGAACGGGCAATGCAAGCTGAAACTCAACTCCAGCAAGTGGTGTTGAATTTATTGCAGCAGGGAATGACCGTAGAGCAGGTTGCTGAGCTGACTGGCTTATCGGTGGATCAGGTTCAGGCGGTTTGGAGAACGCTATAAATCCAAACGACAGGTGACACTCGTATGTGAGTTGTTGTTCACCTGGCAGTTCTTTCATGACGATTATTGGCCCTCTGGCGATCGCCGAGCCGCCCAATCTCGATCAGGTTTTCGTCATCATTCCTGCTCTGAATGAAGAGGCTGCGATCGCCCATGTCATCCAGGATTTACAATCCCAGGGGTTGACAAAGATCCGAGTAGTGGATAATGGCAGCACTGATCGCACCAGCGAAAAAGCGAAAGCCAGCGGGGGAGAAGTCGTTCAAGAACCCGTTGCAGGTTATGGTCGCGCCTGCTGGCGCGGGTTGCAGCACCTTCCGCCTGGGGTGAAATGGATTCTGTTCTGTGATGGGGATGGCAGTGACGACCTCAGCCAGCTTCCCCAGTTTTTTGCCCGATGCAGCCAGTTTGATTTGATTCTGGGCGATCGCCGTGCAACAAAAGCCGGGCGTGCTGCCCTCACTCCGGTTCAAAATTTTGGCAACTGGCTGGCAACATTCCTGATCCAACTGGGCTGGGGTTATTCGTATCATGACTTAGGACCACTACGGCTGATTCGGCGTTCTGCGTTGGAACAACTGCAAATGGGCGATCGAGGGTTTGGCTGGACGGTGGAAATGCAGGTCCGCGCGGTAGAGTGTGGGTTGCGAATCTGCCAATTGCCCGTCAACTATCATCCCCGACAGGGAGGGAAGTCCAAAATTTCAGGTACGCTGTCCGGCTCCTTCAAGGCAGGAACAGTGATATTAGGCACTCTGGGTCGATTGTATTTTCGCCTAAAGAAGCCGCAGGAGATAGCAGAACACAGCGCTACAGAGCTCTGGAGAAATCATAATCGACCAGTTGCAAGCAACCCGTTGCCAGCAAAATTGCTCTGGCTCACCGCTGTTCTTCTGATGTTGGGTAGTTGTCTCCTCCTCCCCTATGGCGATTTCCGCTGGGCTCACTTCTGGCTGGGAGTGGCAGTGATGGGAGGCGGATTTGCCCTGTCTTGGATGTTGCCTTCAGTACCAGCTGTTTGGTTCTGGGGAGTGGCGATCCTGACTCGTCTGGTTCTGCTGCCCATGCATCCGGGAGATGACGTGTGGCGATACCTGTGGGAAGGATACATCCAGAACCAGGGATTTAGCCCCTACCATTTTGCGCCCAATGCTCCAGACCTTGTTAACTACCGCACGCTCTGGTGGGAAGCGATCAATCATCCGGATGTCACGGCAATCTATCCACCCATTGCACAACTGGGCTTCCGATTGCTGGCCGCCATTTCACCGTCTGTGATGTTGTTCAAAACTGCTTTTGTGCTGGCGGATCTGGGGGTCTGCTGGTTACTTAGCCGTCGATTTAGTTATCAACAAACGACTCTCTATGCCTGGAATCCATTAATTATTTATTCCTTTGCCGGTGGTGCCCATTACGATAGCTGGTTCATTCTGCCCCTGGTGGCTGCCTGGTTGATTTTTGATATGTCTTGCACGGCGACCCGCTGGATCTGGAGTGCTTTGCTGGTGGGAGTCAGCATCGGAATGAAGTGGATATCGTTGCCAGTCTTGGGATTTCTGGTCTGGAGCGCAGTGCGGAAGTGGAGAGTGGAGTTGGCTGTAGCCGTTCTGCTGGTGGGATGTTTGTCCTTCGTCCTGGCCGCTTTGCCGTTTTGCCACAACGGAGTCTGCCCACTGATTCCGGTTAGTTCCAGTTTTGTCAGGTATGGTCGCAGTGCAGAATTCATCCCCTATCTGGTTCGTCAGGTATGGCAACCATCCCTGCAAGCCAACTGGCTCTATGCCATTCCTCTGGGAATGGTGGTGATCTGGTTGTTGTGGCGTGCCCGCAATTTTCACCAATTTACGGAGTGGTATCTATTTGCGTTGCTGTTGCTGTCGCCCATTGTGCATGCCTGGTACTTTACCTGGATGATTCCGTTTGCGATCGCCACTGGCAATTCAGGTGTGCGATTGGTGAGCCTCAGCGCGTTTGTCTATTTTGTTCTACCGCATCGCCTGGTCAATGGTAATTTCGACTGGCATTTATCTGAGGGGGAACGCTGGCTGCTCTGGTTACCGCTGGTGTTGGGCTGGTTGTGGACGATGGGACGACAGGAATCTTTGGGGTATAGGGAATGTCAATGACAATAGGCCCTGCCCCCTAACCCCTGACCCCTTAAAGAGGGTAGCTAATTCAACTGAAAAACCCTGTAATTTAGAAAAGGTTGAACCATAATGAAAGTTCATGATTGGGGTGTGCTGGTGGTTGCGATCGCCCTGCTTTCCAGTTGCACCAGTTCCCGCCCATTTGCCCAATCTCAGAGTAGAGAATCCTCCGCTCAGGTATCTACGGTTGCAGCATCAACCCCATTCAACGATGCCCCCTATGCCACTGTATTAAAAACCTATGTCAATGAACAGGGTTTGGTGAATTACTCAGCGTTGCAGGCAAACCCTGGCCTGTTGAAAAACTTCAATGCCTCTTTTGGAAAAGTTTCTCCCAACACCTACCAGGCATGGAGCGAAGCCGAGAAAATTGCATTTTTGATCAATGCGTATAATGCCTTTACGCTGGAGTCTATCATTGACCAGAAACCACTCAAGAAAAGCATTCGGGAAATTCCAGGGGTATGGAAGGGGAGACGATTTTTAATTGTGGGCGAATCCAGAACGCTGGATGAAATTGAACATAGCATTTTGCGGAAAGAATTCAATGAACCCCGGATTCATGCGGCTTTAGTCTGCGCTGCTATTAGTTGCCCACCCCTCCGCACAGAGCCTTACACGGGTGAAAAGCTAAATTCGCAACTGGACGACCAAGTGCAGAAATGGCTTTCCAGTCATGGTTTGAAGATCGATCGCAGTCAAAATCGAGTAGAACTCTCCGCTATCTTCAAATGGTTTGGGGAGGATTGGCAGAAAACCTATGCAGTCAAGGACAAATTCACTGGCAACGAAAAGGAACGAGCTGTATTGAATTTTGTCAGCCACTACGTTAATGCTGACAACCGTGACTACCTTACCCAGGGCAACTACAAAATTGGCTACTTAGATTACAATTGGGCACTCAATTCCCAGTGATACCAATTCTCGATTTTGGATTTGCGATTTTGGATTGACAAACACTAAACCCCGAGAGGGTTCTAGCCTCTTCATCTGTAGCCGAATGGCACTGACCTAAGAGCCTTGAGATAAATCTCAGGCTCAAAGCAGAAACCGGTTAAAACAGGTTTAAACCCCAACGAATCTGCGTTTCAGTCAGTTTCAACTGACTTTAGCTTTGAGCCAGAACTTTAGTTCTGAGCTCATTGCAGTGCCATTTATCCATAGCCTTACTTTGAAGAATTGAAGAATTGATATAAAAAATCTTACTGAAACTGGGTCATCCCAGGGAAATGTGGTATTCAATAGCTAAAACGCTTTGATAGCTCTGTGGCTACTGTTACTCAAATTTAAGATTACTTACTCAAATTTAAGATTACTCAAATTTAAAAGACATTACTAAGAGACATCATTATGAATTACCTATACTGGTTTGCTTCTGTTGTGACCTCCCCATTGTTGTTCCTATCCACCTGGTTGCTGGTACCGCTTCCTGGTCGAGCGCAGATTTTGGCTGCTCCCGATGGTACAAATACGACGGTTAACCAGGCAGGTAACAACTTCAACATCACAGGTGGCACGCAAACGGGCTCTAATCTATTTCATAGTTTTCAACAATTTGGACTAAACCAGGGACAAGCTGCCAATTTTCTATCGAGTCCCGCAATCGCCAATATTTTGGGACGAGTCACAGGCGGCAGTGCTTCATTGATTAATGGGGAAATTCGAGTAAGTGGGGGCAATGCCAACCTTTACCTGATGAATCCGGCAGGAATTGTGCTGGGTGCCAGTGCCAGCTTGAATGTGCCCGGTTCGTTTATAGCAACTACTGCGAATGGAATCGGAATTGGCAATGGGTGGTTTTACTCGACTGGGAGCAACAACTACGCAACGCTGATTGGTAATCCTAACCAATTTGCTTTTAACACCGTGCAACCTGGAGCAATTATTAATGCAGGCAATTTAGCAGTGGGACAGGGGCAAAGCATTACTCTCCTGGGCGGCACGGTAGTCAATGCGGGAACAGTCACAGCTCCGGGGGGCACAGTGACGATCGCTGCGGTTCCAGGTGAAAAACTGGTGCGAATTAGCCAGGAAGGTAGCCTGTTGAGTTTAGACTTACCTACAGAAATCGGATTTGTTCTCAATTCCTCAACAATTACGCCCCTGTCTCTGCCTGCCCTGCTGACAGGAGGTAATCTGAGAAGCGTGACGGGCTTAGCTGTGGAGAACGATGTGGTGAAGCTGACCGGGGCAGAGATTCCGGTAGTAGCGGGAGATGTTGTTGTGAAAACGATCGCAGCTCAAACCGCAACCCTGTCTGCTGCAAACAATTTGACTCTGCCAGAAAGCCAACTCCGCACCACGGGTGATTTAAACTTACGGGCAAATAATACTGTGATTGTGCGAGACAGTATAACCAACCCAGTCACAATTCAAGCGGGCAAAAATTTAACCGTTCAGGGCGATCGTGGCATTGATATTTTGGCATTGCATCATTTGCAACAGGGTAAACCGATCCAGGCAGGAGCGAATCTATTCCTGATTAGCAATGGTGCGATTTCTGGAGACACTCACTATGGAAGCGGTGGCGACTTTACCCTGCGATCGCTGAATGACGGCATCGCTAGCTTTGTGAGCTTGCACGATCCAGTCATTAGCGCTAATGGCAATGTTTTGTTTGCTGGTAACTATCTTGGTCCCTCCCTCAAGGTCGAGGCGAGAGGAGATATCACGTTTACAGGAAGTATCACCATTAATAATACGGATATTACAGCAGTTGATGCAAATGCTGCCGATCAGGAGTTGTTGCGCAGTGGACGGGCCTTAATTCTGCGAGCAGGTCGTTCTACCCTGGACAATCCTCCCAATGTTCCAGTTCTGGAGTTTAATGATCCCGGTGGAGGGGCGACGGGTAGTGTTGTTATCGGGGGAGCGATCGCAACGGCACCTTTGCCAGAACCCCTTAGGACTTGTAAGAAAATAACTTTTACATCTTCCATGTAAAATGGATCTACTATTGATTCATGATAGATGACAATCCGCTTGCCCAAAAACTTCTCACAATTCTGCCGCATCTGGATGAGAAACAGCGTCGATTAGTCTTGGCAGCCGAAGCTCGCAGTCTTGGATATGG
>JAIMBL010000277.1 GCA_023511615.1 Leptolyngbyaceae cyanobacterium HOT.MB2.61 | reverse complement strand
AAGGTCGAGAACCCTGTCGGGGCAATTGGGTACTTCGTTCACCACTACAACGCATCCTTACTTGTTTAGCACTACCCCCCATTGATACTCCAGTTCAGTTGCAGGAACTATCGTCAGTTGATCCAAGCCATAAATTCGACCAAATTTAATTGCAAATCAATATTCATGGTGATCATCACCCAATCACCATCACCAATGCAGCATAATTTAATCAATTATGATTGCAATCACTCATCCTTGATTGACCAATGCCTGCTTTTGTGTTTGACTGCTCATTTACTAACAGGAGCGGGTTACATTGAACACTTTCTTTCAGAGATGCCTTGCTAAAAGGCTTTTACAAAGTTCGTCTGTTAACCAAATATCGCTCCCCTTAGTATTAAAGAAATAGTATCAGTATGACAGAGTGGAATGCCAGTGGATATCAGGCTGTTTCCAGCCTTCAGGAAGCACTCGCCAGGGAACCATTGTCTCGAATCTGGTTGCATAGGGATGAATAGATTCTGGATATTGGCTGTGGTGATGGCAGAATTACGGCGGCGATCGCTGAGCCAGTTCCTGATAAGCCAGAGAAAAACCTGATAAGCCAGAGGGAGAAGCGTTGTTGCGATTTGTTCCGGAGGATAAATGCCAATGGATTGAGGATGCGACCCAGGATGTTTACCATTCGCGGTGGAGCAGGCTGGGCTAAGAGTTCTGCAAATCGATTCGCCAATTGGAGAAGTTCGCAGTATATGTAGAGATATCGGGGTAGAGATATCGGGTTTCCTGTTTGGTTTATGAGTTTCCTAATTCCTTCTGCAAATCGCTCTCGTTATCATTGGGCAAAGGCTTGTTTGCTTGTGGCAGGCTTTATTTTTCTGATTGGCCTGGTTGTGATGCCAGCTGCGATCGCTGCCCCTCCCCCACCCAGTAGCCCCCTGAAACAACCCGTGATTGCAGTCAAAGTCAGCCTGGGCAATGCTGGGGACGAACTCAAATTTGTCCCCGATAATTTGGAATTTGTTGCGGGTAAACACTACAAACTCATCCTCACCAACCCCAGTTCCCAGAAACACTACTTCACTGCTAAAGACTTTGCTGACAACATCTGGAGCCAGAAGGTAGAAGCCGGAGAGGTAGAAGTCAAAGGAGCCATCCACGAACTCGAATTGAAACCTGGTGCCGAAGCTGAATGGCTCTTTGTCCCCATCAAACCGGGAACCTATCAACTTCGCTGCACCATTCCCGGACATGCAGAAGCCGGAATGGTGGGTACGATCGCCGTCAAATAATTTTTGCCGGAGCTCTAACCCCTGGTTGCGCTCTTCATTGGGTTTCGCAGACCGCAGCGACGAGGGAGAGGGCAACAACTGGCGCGGTGACAGCCCGAAGAATGCGGGAACCAAGAGAAACAGGCTGGTAACTGGCCGCAATCGCCTGTTCAATTTCTGGCTCTGTCCACCCCCCTTCAGGCCCGATCGCGATCGTAATTGAACGTGAGGGTTCGGGCATCAGACGAGTGAGCAGGTGGGGAGCGGAGGAACGAGTGACACAGAGGTAATGGGAAGACGGGCGATCGCCCATATTCCGGAGATGGGTTGAGAAGGGAACTGGCTCCAGCAGGGTTGGGACGATCTGACGTTCCGATTGTTCGGCGGCTTCCTGGACGATCCGCTGCCAGCGTTCCAGCTTCTGCGAGCTGGGGTGCAACAGTGTGCGATCGCTGATCACGGGTGCAATGCAGGTCACCCCCAATTCCGTTGCTTGCCGCACCACCTCATCAAAACCGCTACCTTTGGGCAAGGCCATAGTCAGCGTCACGGCAACCGATAACTCGGTATTGAGGGCAATCGCCTCCAGCAGTTCCGCTTCAAACGGGGATGCTTCCGCTTTAACTAGTTTGGCTACCCAGGATTGCCCTTTTCCATCCAGCGCAATAAAGCGATCGCCCACCCGCAGGCGCAAAACCCGGCCCAGGTAATGCCTCTGCTCCGCAGTCAACACCACCTGCCGGGCGTGGATCTGGTGAGGGTCAACGACGAGGCGTTGCACCAGCCTTTACCCTTCCTCTTTCACCTTTTCCAGATAGGCCTCAATTGCCTCATTCGCCAGCTGGCTGATTGGTTTTCCGGCGCGAACTGCTACCTCTTGCAGACGGGCGTAAGTCGCTTCCTGAACCGTGACACGCCGACGAACACGGGTTGCTTTGGTGGGCGTGGGTGCAACCCTGCCATTGGTGGCCGCCCCCTTTTCTACGCCAGTTTCCACAACAGAAAGACTACCCGGTTCATAGCTGGCTACGTATTGGCGGATGGCGTCTAAACCGACGCGATCGCAGAAATCACCAAAGCTTTCGCCATGCTGTCGCCACTGTCTGTAATAGACAAAGATAGGCTCCAGAGTCGTTTCTAAGTCATCAATGGGCATCTTTTCAAGGTAAACCCTGGCCAGCCGTGTCTGGTTGGGAGCAGCGCCTAACCAGACCTGGTAAAGATTGGGGCCATTACCAACAAATCCCAATTCGGCCAGATAAGGACGGGCACAACCATTAGGGCAGCCAGTCATGCGAATGATGAAGTGGTCTTTGGGTAACCCCACTTTCGTTAACAAAGCCCGAATCCTTTCTAGAACGCCTGGAATCGCCCGCTCTGACTCGGTGGTTGCCAGTCCACAGGTGGGTAGTGCCGGACATGCCATTGCATAGCGCTCCAGCGGATCAATCTCATCCTCGCGCTGGATACCGCAGCGCGTCAGAATCCTTTGAATATCGTCCTTCTGAGTGGGGTCAATTTCGTACAGAATGACATTCTGGCTGGGGGTCAGCCGCATCGGCAGATTGTATTTCTGCACAATTTCCTTCAATGCAGTTTTGAGTTGAAAGTTACCCTCATCCTTGATGCGACCGTTTTCAATGGAAATACCAACAAATAGTTTGCCATCGCCCTGCTCGTGCCAGCCCAAAAAGTCCAGGTATTGAAATTCGGGCATTGGTTTAAGGGGCTGAATTTTCCTGCCAAAATAGCTTTCAACCTGATTGCGGAAGCGTTCAACGCCCCAGTCTTCCAGGAGATACTTCATTCGGGCGTGGCGGCGGTCGGTGCGATCGCCGTAGTCCCGCTGGGTTGCCACAATTGCCTTCATCACATCGTAAACATCGGCCTTATCCACATAACCGATGGGGTCCGCAAGCCGGGGAAAGGTATCTTCCTTATTGTGGGTACGCCCCAGACCTCCGCCCGCAAAGATATTGAAGCCTTGCAGTTCACCCTGTTCGTCGGTCATGACAACCAGACAAACATCCTGAGAGAACAGATCAACCGAGTTGTCCCCCGGAACCGTGACGCAACACTTGAATTTGCGTGGCATATAGTGGGCACCGTAAATCGGCTCTTCTCCCTCATGAAAAATCGTGCCATTGCCGTTGCGCTGACGGGCCGCCACAACCTCCGGGTTTTCCTCCGCGGAAATCACCTTCTCTCCATCCAGCCAGATCTCATAGTAAGCACCGGTTTGGGGAGTCAGTAAGTCCGCCACGTTATTGGCATATTCCCAGGCGTACTGGTACTCTGGACGGTTTTTGTAGGGAGCAGGGGGAGCCATCACATTGCGGTTCAGGTCGCCGCAAGCACCCAGGGTTGAACCCATACTGTGGACGATCGCAGCGATCGCCGCCTTCAAGTTCTTCTTTAAGATGCCATGCAGTTGAAAGCCCTGCCGGGTTGTCGCTCGAATTGTGTGATTGCCATACTCATCGGACAGTCGATCCAGCGTCAGGTAAAGTTCCGGCGGAATAAAGCCACCAGGGCTGCGCGTCCGCAGCATAAACTGATAGTCTTTCTCCTGACCTTTGACCCGGTTGTCCCGGTTGTCCTGCTGATAGGAACCGTGAAACTTCAGAATCTGAACTGCATCTTCTGAAAAATGCGTAGTGTCCAGAAGCAATTCTGATGCAACTGGTTCTCGCAGATAGTTACTGCGCTCTTTAATGCCTTCAACCTTAGAAGGCTTACGAACGGCGGGAGGTGTCTGAGTGTTAACCATCGGATCGACTACAAAAAGAAAAGCATCGGTGAAGGCTTCTGCCCAGCTCTGATAACATCAAACTCCATCCTTTAATGACGCTCCCCTAGTTCACTAGCGAAAGACTGGCTTACCACCAGACTATCAGGAGAACCTGTACCAGAAACCTGAACCAGACAGGTATTGATTCCCGGTAAATCGGTCGGAATTCTGTTATATCAGTAAAGTCGATCCTACCATTGCTTTCTTGATCCCGACGGTTCCTATAGAAATTCTGAACAAATGAAAAGTGTAAATTTTTGTAGAGAGGAGGGGGAGGGGCAACAGGCGACAAGCCCTCCTCTCTAACAATTCTCGGTAGTGCCCAAATCGTAATGATTTTTGAGTCGTTAATGATGGCGGCTGGCGCCGCTCATCATTACCTTGTCAGGTCTACTCAATTCTCTAACAATGCTTCTTCACAGGTATTCCTGGGCGAGATCGCAGTAATTGCCAGTGCGAGCAGCCAGACTTGCCCGTAGCAGGGCGAGTTGAGCCTGTAATTGGGTATGGCGTCTTTTCAGCAAGTCAACCCCCTCACTATTTTGCACAGTGGCGATCGCCGATTCAATTGGAACCATCATCCATCGCTTAAAAGCGATAGCCTAACCCAGCCTGCAAGCTTACAGCACTGGCAGGGCTGTTCTTGTACGCTCTAATGCCAACCTTGGCGTCACCATAAACCGCAATATGCTCTCCCAGTCCAGCTTCAACCCCAGCCATTACGACAGCCGCATCCCGGTTGCCTAATGGGGTTGGGTGCCCATCTTTCTGAACAAAAGAATAGCCTCCGCCGATGTAGAAATTGGTGTTGTTAGCAATGGGAACATCGTAAGTCAACGCCGGGATTACGGTGCTGTTCTTATTAGTAAACAAAACTGCACCTCGAACGGAAATGGGCACCGATGGAATTGCAACGCGTCCTTGAATATTGCCACCAAATGTTGCGGCATCTCCCTGCTGGCCTCCGTTGGTAACCCCGGCTGCGATTCCTGCCCCCACATAGCTGCCATCGAAGTAAATGGGTTTGGCAGAAGCAGCACCGGCAGACAGAAATGCAGGAGCTACAATCAGGGCTGATAAGGCGGCAATTCCTGCAGAAATTGATTTACGGATTGCGGTAGAAACCTTCAAAGAGCGTTGCATTTTGATGTCCTTCTAGTTCTAGGGGTCACTCAGTATGGCCAAGCTTAAGGTCGAAAAAGTTCTCAGAAATGTTCCAGAAGTTTCATCCGATTGACTTTTTTACTTTATCAAATTCTAAAGTTATTTCTATCAAGTTTGCCCTATTTAATGAATAAACTACCTCGAAAATTTAAAGCAAATCTTGAATAGCCTATCAAAAAAACACTGCAAAGGAATTTGAGTTTCCAAATTAAAAGTGAATTGCCAGAACCCAATTCCAAAGGCAAATTTTGTCAAAGGGTTTTAGAAGAGTTAGCCCC
>JAIMBL010000276.1 GCA_023511615.1 Leptolyngbyaceae cyanobacterium HOT.MB2.61 | reverse complement strand
CTTAAGTTCCAGCGAGTTTCAAGATGTAACCATCAACCTTCTCAAAGCTCGTGAAATACTTTTTCAGCAAGCCCTAACTACGATCTCATCTACGAAATTGTCCGCCAGGTTCCCTACGGCAAAGTCACAACCTACGGGTTGGTGGCAGAACTGGCCGGTTTACCCAGAAGAGCCCGCTTGGTTGGCTATGCCCTGTTCCGGGTTGCTCCCGATTCAGACATCCCCTGGCATCGAGTGGTGAATGCTAAAGGCCAGATTTCAGAATCTCCTGTTCGTTATGGCTCAGATCATCTCCAGCGATCGCTTCTGGAAGCAGAAGGCATTCAATTTGACGCCAGAGGCTCCATTAACTTGCGTCAATACCTGTGGCTACCAGAGGCGTTGCTGAATCTGGGGATGAAAAAGGTGCTGGATGCTTGAAACTTTGTTTCAATTCATCCTGCTTTTCAGCAACACCGGCTACCGAAATATTGAAGGAGTGGGGAGTTTTGAGTTTTGAGTTTTAAGTTTTGAGTTCTGAGTTGTCCCAAATACCTGATCCTTAGCCCCCAACCCCTAGTCCCTAGCCCCTCACTCCTCACCCCTCACTTCCCCTGAGTAGCCTTTCCGCCATTCGCCACCATTCATCTCGTCCATTCTTCCAGTGCCAGTACCAGTACTCACACCCCCACAGCAGGATAGTGCTGTAGCCGATGTCATTCAGTCTGGCAACTAAATTTTGTACTCTGGTTGGGGTTGAACTGGGATAATTAACCTTCTTCATCGCCACCAGTTCGCCAGGCTCCCAGGGTTCTGCCTGGGCTTCGGCAATCCAGGCTTCCTTGCCTGCCCCAACCAAAGATTGCTGCCATACCTTCAGCCTGTTCCAGAAAGGTGGCAGAGGTTCGATGTAGAACGGTGAATTGCCAATCGGGACTTTTGCATACACGTTGATGCCAACGGCATCTGCCAGAGCCAGACTTTCACGGAAGGCGCGATCGTCTTCGGGAAATTGAGCCGCTGGGAGAGTGATTGCATTGGTCAGCAGAATTTTTTGATGCGGAAGGGCGATCGCCCGCATCTGTTCCACCTCTCGTCGCACAAACTGGTAGCTGAGAAAACGCCCTCCTGTAATTTCCAGGCGAGCAAAGGGCTCATTTTCTACCTGCCAGTATTGGATAGCAGGAGCATCACGGGTATGGTTGAGAACTACCTCGACAAAGCGGAGTGTGCGATCGCAGATTTCTGGATGCCGATCTATTGGCTGCGAACTGCCAGACGTATCATTGCAGTAGCTCAGCCAGTCAGGGAAATGAAACTCAGGCCATCGCGGAGTCTTCATTCCCACTGCTAACACAACATTAATTCCATATCTGTGGCACTGATCCAGCAGCCAATCCAGCACTGAAAAGTCAAACTGATTTGCAACTGCTTCAATTTGATTCCAGTAACTACATAATCGAATATATCTGAAATTGAGGGAACAAATCTGCCGGAAAACTTCCCGGTAATCTAATCCAATGTATTGACACTGAAGCTGACTAAACGTGGTTCCTAGAGTCACAGATTATTGAGACTTAATTACCTTTGCAGAACTTTGAAGGGGAGCTAGATTCAAAGCATTTCTCCGGTGCGGTTAACGGTGTATACCCATCCCAGCTTCGTTCGAGACTGGCTCCAGGGGACTTCCCCCAAGTTCTCCGGAGCTTGGAGGAAGTTAGGCCCCCACTCTCCCCGAAGGGGTCTAGCGGTGAGACCTTCAAACTAGCACAACGACCATTAGTCGAGGCTTCTTCATACCCTCCAACCGACTAACCTTCGATTCCTCTCATTTCCCCACTGGCTTAAGTTTACTACCCTTTTTTCAAAGCTCAGCGAGATGGTATTTTCCCCTTATAAAGGGCTGATGAACTGATGAGTGAATGCCCTCTGAAATAAGCGACTATCGACAAGCATGCACAGGATAGGCAAACCCCTCGTCACGGACATGGTAGTAACCCGCCTGTCTGGCACTTTCAACGCCAACGCTGGTTGCGGTGGTGAAGTTATCTTCCCGCTGAGGATTCCAGTACAGGGAGAGTGGCACTGTTCCTTTGCGGTAATCAGGGTACACGTAGCCCTCAGTTCTGACAAAGAAGTAGCCTGCCTGTCTGGCACTTTCAATACCAATGCTTGTAGCCGTGGTAAAGTTATCTCCTCGCTGCGGGTTCCAGTAGGAATTCAAGGGCACGGTTCCTGGGACTTGTGTTGAAAATACACAGGCTTCAACCCTCACATAACTGTACCCTGCTGCAATGCTATCATTCCCGCCTTGAGGGGTAACGGTGGAAAAATTGTCTTCTCGCTGAACGCTCCAGTAAAGTTCTAGGGGCACTAAGTTCTGGGCGTTTGCAGAACTGGCAAGAGTAGCGGTCAAGCTCAAACTGAGCAATGAAAGCATAGAACGCATGGATGTTCTCCTGATTTCAGTAATTGGTGTAATGGTGTGGAAAATGGATTAGGGCGGCGATCGCTCAGGAAGATGAAGGGAGGAGCGATCGTCTCTAACTCAGGAAAGCTACTCAAAAAGAGTAGATAAGGAAGTTTTGCATCGTTTGGTTATGCTGGTTCAAAACCCACCGTGAACCAAATTTCTCCAGAACTGGAATCACCTCCACCTTGGGAATAAAACCACTGGTCTTTGATTTCCAACAGATCCCCAGAGATTTCTCCCGTGAATAAGTTGTACAAAAGATTGATATCTCGATCTCCGCGGTCAGGATCAATATCAACATGATCGTTTTGACCCCGCAAAAACGAATCATTGTCGTACACCTGAATCGTAATCGGTATGGTTGCCCCTCCTACAAGCTGAGAGAGCGTCCAATTAGGTTGAATGTCATTGCCTGTTTTTTGAGGGCTGCGTAACCACGTATTACCATTGTCAAATGACACCCTTGTGTAAAAATCTGAATCACTAGGACCTGGATCAAAGTCGCCTTTGAGTCGCCTGATTGTGACAACTAAGTTGCCTTGTCGGATTGTGCCACCATTGACCAGCAGGGAATAGTTCTGCTCAAAGGAACGCCCGCTGTGACCCACATGGATGGTGTACTCTCCAGCCACCGGATTAGGAATTAACACCTGCTCAACGTTGTCCAGATGATTACGAGTAATCTGGACGGCTAAATTGGTTGGATTCAGTGGGTTTAAAGTCCAGGGATAGTGAACTCCATCTGGTCCAGTAATCCACAAATCCAGATCGTTGACTAATACTGGAGTACGAACATCCAGCCCTTTTCCTTGTGGTTGCCCTGCGGGGTCAGTCCAAGCCAGAGTCGCTTTCAAGGGAGTGGTGCCATCAGACCAGAGGGTCATTGTTCTTTCGGTGCCAGTATAGGTTTCTTCTCGGACATAAGACGTGGGATTTGGTGCCGTTGCATTGATTAAAAACTGGGCAGCTCTATTTGCATCGACAACTCCCCAACCGAATGCATAATCAGGACCACGTCTACCCGCATCGGTTGCGGTATGAATCAGTAGTCCTTTAGTTGTCGCGCTTCGTGGCAAGTTACCAAAAAGGTTGCGGTAATGCTGAATTAAAAGCACGGCTGTTCCAGTCACACTGGGGGCTGCAAGGGAAGTGCCGTCGCCTAGTGCATAAGCTGTATCTGAAGCAGAGCTTGCTGCGAGAACATTAACACCGTTGGCAACAACATCGGGTTTGATTCGCCCATCGTCTGTCGGTCCCCAGGAGGAAAAGGTTGACATTAAGCCTGCACTATCAATTGCACCAACCACCAGAGTATTTTTAGCTGATTTCTCATCCGGTAAGGAATCAAAACCTGTTCCTGAGTTCCCATCGCTGTCTGGTTCTGGAGCGATACTGGTCGGCACCAAATACCAGCCCCTTCCAGACCAATTGAATCCAGATAGTCTGGGATTTGACCCAAAGTAAGTGACATAGGAATTATTTCCATTTGCATTGGTGAATTGATCATTGCGATCGTTGCCTGCTGACCACACACTTAGCAGGTAAGGATGCTGAAAAAGGACTTGGTCCAGAGCTTGAGCATCAGAGCCATACTTACCAAAACCGTGATCTTCCCCAGAAGAAATGTAGTCTCCACCTCGATCGCCCAGCCAAATATCTGTTCGACTCATTGGTGCGGTGTTCACATTCGGGCTATTTTTAGGGTCGATTTCCCGCCTATTCCAACCACGAAGCCCTCCATAGGAGTGATTGGATGCAATCAATAGCCCCGCATCTCGACCCATCTCAGCGATGTCGTTTCTTGCGCTGTAGCTGCGTAAGTTGACTTGACTTGCCATACCACGAGCATTCGCTGCACCAATGCCTGCACCTCCCAGTGCGGCACCAAGAACGCCAGCAACCTGAGTCGCATGATTACTAAATCCAGTGGGTCGATCAGTATCAACCAGAACCGTTCGTCCCATTAGTTTCTCATGGGTATTGCGAACTCTCCAGTTCCCTGTTCCTGGCTCACCTGTTTCCCAAATACCGACTGTGAAGCCGTTACCATCCAAGTTTAGCTCTGTCCCTGCCCAAATTTGGTTTGTATTAATGGTAGTAGCTGAGGCAACGCTATGTGGTCTGATGATTCTCAATTCGTCTGGTGGAATGCCTTCACCCAGGAACCAAACTCCATTACCAACTGCTACAGGGTCGGTGGTGAATCCCAAATCCTGCGCCAGTTCTAGATGAGCGATCATGGCTGCCCCGACAGAAGACTTGCGCCAATCTTTGTCTGGATTGATTACTCTATCTATGGTTGGTGCATGACCGATCGCCCCCTGCACCTGGAAAATGACATCGTTATAGTCACGATCGGAGTAACCTTTAAGAGATAAATCTTCAAAGGCAAAGACATTGTTGTCAGTTTGAGTTGCTACAACCCAGGTAAACTGAGAAGTGTTACTGAGAGGAGTTGTTGACATTGAGAACAAAGGACGTTGAGAGCCCCCAACTTCAGGATTTCTAAACACCTCTGAAGTCCAGCCGTCGGGAACCAGCATGAAACCAAAGCGATCGCCCGGACGCATCAAGAACGTTTTATTACCCGAATATTCGCCAGTGTTCCAATCCCGTCCTTCGTGGGCACCTAAAATGCCCTTAAACCTTGCTCCTTCTACTGGATCAGAGATCGCCACATGACCCAGATTGGAATTGGTCAGGGCACGTCGGGTTGCTTCTTGAATAAACGCCGTTGAGCCTGGTTTGTACTGTCCCATCCCTTCCAGGCTGAAGATAGCCAGCTCACCTTCATAGGCACTGCCATCTGCCAGAAAATTGATGCTGACCTGTCCTGTGTCACCAACTGTGAAGATGCCAGAGTCAAACATAGACAGTTTTAACTGGGCAAAGGAGACGATCGCATCATCCTGATAAGTGGTTGAAAGCCTGCCAGCGTTCCTTTGTATGGCTTGTACAACCGTATCGGGGCTGAAGTAATCTAACAAATCGATGGTAAGAGTTATTGTCAAATCTGGTGTATGAAGAAGAATTAAGCAGCGTCCTGGTGAGCAGCTGAATCGTCTTTTTGATCT
>JAIMBL010000275.1 GCA_023511615.1 Leptolyngbyaceae cyanobacterium HOT.MB2.61 | reverse complement strand
GGTCTTTTTCCTTTTCCAGCAGGATACGCCGTTTCTTCTCCTTTTCTCATACACCACAAATAAACATAGCTCTGGATCTCAGGGGGATAAGTGACTGGATCAAATACGGGTTTCAACCCGTAATGGTTGAGCACTTCCAGATCATTTTCAAAAATCCGCAGTAGACGCTTGCGTTCCTCACGATCGCTATCACACTGATTGATTTTGGAATCTCCATAGGCGATTCGCATTAAGGTTGGTACGGTAATTCGCTGCGCAGCGCCTACCTTGCTTTTGAAGAGTAACCAGAGCATCATCCGGGCAGCACCTTCATGTTGTTGCCAGATGCTCATGACCGTATTGATCAGAGATTTGGGTAACGTGCTGTACTGATAAAAAGCAGAGAAGTCTTTGCAGCCCTGTTTGTTCAAAAAATATTTTGCCCAGATCCCTGGTCGAACTCGAAAGGTAAGACCAACTAGATGTCTGCATCCGGCATCATCTTCCTGTAGGTGATGTTGAATGTCGAGCAGATGCCATAGTGGACTTTTCAAGATCGAAAATTCTTTGATTTTGCCCTGTTGAGGCCAATCCACCTCTAGAGTAAGAGCACACACCTGCTGAACCAGCTCTCGAATTAGAATGAGCCGGGCTGTTCTACTCAGATCTCTGCGCTTCTCTAAACCCAGATATTGTTCAATCTGGCGATCGCTGATGACAAACTCCTGCTCCCAGGGGCGATCAAGTGCAATGGCATAGGCAGCATAAATCAGATGTAAGCAGGCAGCTCGAATATCGATGGTCGCGATCGCAGTAGGTACTGAAACACCACTCTCTTGCATCGCCGCAACAGAATGATCTGCTCCTGCCAGCCAAAACTTAATGGAACCCCGTCCCTGACTAACCTGACGTTTGTAGTAGAGTTGCCCATGAGCATCGGTTTTCCAGGACAAAGATTGGCGCTGTGCCAGAATGTTGCAGGCTTCCCAAATGACGATCGCGGAAGCAAAAGGATTCGTTTTGCCATCCAGGAAGAGATCAGGACTTGTTGCGATGCGATCGTCCTCTTTCCATCTGCCCTTTTTTGCCTGTAACGGCATAGGGGGAGCATCAATGGGGCAATGAGTCACGCACTGGGGCGTTTCATACAAGCCTTCGCAGTTATTACAGAGAGCAGGATCAATCCAGTAATCTTGCCCTTCCCGTCTAACTGCACCTGTAGGGCATTCGGGCAAGCAACTATCGCATTTGATACATCGATTGGTAATCGTGTAAGGCATAGCGTTAGGAGGTAACTACGGGGCTGACAAATATGCCTCTGCATGTCAAAACCGTGGGTAATCAGCCATTCTCATCAAACTTGACTGTCTATACTTCTAGCCAGAATCCTGATATGTATTTGTTCCTGCTAAGCAATTACATCTTTATTTGACTTTTCAAATGAGATGCTTACAGTTATTTTCGGACGAGTCAACCCTGTTGAAGATAGGGAATAGGAAGTGGGGAGTGGGGAGTAGTGTGATTTAATCAAGTGGAAATTGCTGTAATTTCTGATTGATTTCAAACAGCCACTATAGGGATCTTTTGTTGATGAGCGCCATACTTTAACCAGCTATCACGGATTTTATTTCTAATCCGTAAAGCCAGGTACAATTCAATTCTCAATTAGTACCGATGTCATTTGATTATGACAATTCGCATCCATTATCTCTTCACATCTGATGACGAATGAGTGGTATGTGGTTGGAGTGGGGGTCGAAGGGCCTGTTGAGTATTTCGTGGAGTTGCATTGCCCACCCTGCTCTCTATTGGTTTTCTTCCAGCAGGATTAAACGCATGGGATCAAGAGATACGTACCACGGAAAGGGACGGTCCTTGAGCTTTTCCCACTTTTCTTTGAAAACTTCAGCTTGTAGCTGGTAATCTTTAGGGCTGGTGGCAGGTTGGTGCAGCTTTAAGTACAGCGTCATGCGGTGAGGGGTTTCGCTGGTAGTGGCGAGCCAGCAGGGGAAGGTATTTGTGGTTTGCGGTTTGCGGTTTGCCTGTCTCTGAATTTCTGCTCCTGCTTCCTGAAAGTGGATTTGATGGGCACGAATGCCGATCGCAACTAGGCGATTAGGGAGGGGTTCAATGACATTGAGGACACAGCCCCAGTCGATCGCTTCAACCTGTTGAGTGCCGCTGGAAATGGCGCGGGAGAAGTTTTTGCAGCCAGTGAGGCGGGCAATACTTTCGGTGCGGGGATGCTCGAAGAGGGTCTGTTTGGGAGCATGGGCAATCGCCCGTCCTTGCTCCAATATCAGAAGATTTTCGGTGACGCGGTAGACCTCTTCCATATTGTGGCTAACGAAGAGGGTGACGCCGGGGTAAGTCTTGAGGGTGATGATCAGTTCCCGTTCCAGTTGGTTTCTTAGGTGGGTATCCAGGGCAGAAAAAGGTTCATCCAGGAGCAACACTTCCGGTTGGCTGGCTAAGGCTCTGGCAAGGGCAACTCGCTGCTGCTGCCCACCGGAAAGTTGATGGGGATAGCGATCGCCAAATCCTTCTAAATCAACCGCTGCCAGATGAGTTGCAATCCGCTGTTTGATCGTATTTTTCGACCGTTGTCTGGGTAACCCAAATGCAATATTCTGTGCCACGGTCAGGTGGGGAAACAGGGCATAATTCTGGAAGATGAAGCCAATCCGGCGATCGCGACTGGGAATGTTAATGCCCTGTCTGGAGTCGAACAGCACTCGCCCATTCAAAACAATCTGGCCTGTGCCGGGTGTTTCAGTTCCAGCAATGCAACGTAACAGCATACTTTTGCCTGACCCCGATGCTCCTAAAATTCCTAGTGGTTGATTGCCACTATTGAATTGCACGTGTAGAGTGAAGCCAGGTAGTTGCTTTTGGATGTTGACAAATAAATTTGTTGCCGCAGGTGGAGATTGATCAATGAATGTTTCATTTGTGAATGAATAATGCGCAGACCGTAAACCAACCAATCGATAACTTTGATTCCGGTGAAGACGATTGGCTGCCCACAGGTTTACCAGCGAGATCGCCGATAGGGAGATCGACAAAATTACCCCTGACCAGATCCAGGCTTGCCGGGTATCTCCTGCCTCTACAGCGCTATAGATTGCCAGAGGAATGGTGGTTGTGACACCGGGAATATTGCCTGCCAGCATTAAAGTTGCACCAAATTCTCCCAATCCCCGTGCAAAAGCAAGGGTAGCTCCCGCCAGGATTCCTGGTAGCGCTAAGGGTAGACTAACTCGCCAAAAAATTCGAGCTTCGGAAGCACCGAGGGTACGGGCCGCCTGGAGTAAGTTGCTATCAATTTGCTCAAATGCACCCAGTGCAGTGCGATACATTAGAGGGAATGTCACAACCATGGCAGCGATGGCTCCAGCATACCAGGTGAAGATGATATCTACGTTCAGCGATTGCAGCAGTTGTCCAACTGGGCTCTGTTTGCCAAACAGTTGTAGCAATACAAAACCCACAACGGTGGGTGGTAGAATGAGTGGTGAAATAAGGAGTCCATCCAGAAGCGATCGCCACTGTCCCCGATAACCAACTAGCTGATAAGCAACAAAGGTTCCTAGAAAAAAAGTGATCAGTGTTGCTACACCAGATACCTTGAGAGAGATCCAGAGGGGGGAGAGATCGAGGGCGGTTGACTGCATATTTCAAGCCATTCCAAAGCCATATCTGGTCAATACTTTGCGGGCGGCATTGCCGGAGAGAAACTGGGAAAAGTTTCGGGCGGTTGCTGGATTGTTGCTAGTTTTGATGACGGCGATCAGGTAAACAATCGGATCGTGTAGATTGGCGGGAATCATTTGCACCACTTTTACCTGACTGGTCGTTTTTGCATCAGTGATGTAGACCAGCCCTGCCTGGGCATTGCCAGACTCGACAAATTGCAGCACCTGGCGCACATTACTCGCCAGCACGTATTTCGACTTTAGTGAATCCCAGAGACCTTGTTTTCGCAAAATTTGCTCTGCATACTGTCCGGCTGGAACACTACGTGGATCACCGATCGCAATTCGTTTCACGTTCCCATTCTTCAGACTTTGGAGATTGATGACCCCAGATGAGTTAGCTGGCACAATCAACACCATACGATTGATGAGTAAATTGCGCCGTGTACCAGGCAGCAGTAGATTCTTCTGTTGCAGAGCATTCATTTGTTTCTCGGCTGCCGAAATGAACACATCCACCGGTGCGCCATTCTCAATCTGCTGCTGCAATGCGCCGGAACTGGCAAAGTTATAGCGCAGATTAACGTTGGGGCGGGAGCGTCGATAGAGCAGAGCAATTTCTTTGAGTGCATCCGTCAGGCTGGCGGCGGCTGAAACAGTGAGCTGGGTACGGCTCTGGGCAAGAATTGGAGTAGCAGGGCGAAAGTGAGCTGTTGCAATGATTCCCAGCGCTACAACTATTCCTAGGAGTATCAATGTCTTAAATTGGATAAATAGGTTCCTCATAGAGGCACAAAGCTTTGCACTGATATAGACAATCACTTTTAGTTTGTTTTTTATTAACCTGGCAGTATTTGATCGTGCATTCCGAACCGCCCTCATCCCCCAACCCCTTCTCCCATAAGAGGAGAAGGGGAGCCGGATCGAAAGTCCCTCTCCCGAAATGGGCGAGGGATTTAGGGTGAGGGTGTCTGTAGTCACAACAGTTGCCAGATTAATAGGAGTTGGTATAAGAATGCGATCAGTAAGTAGGTAGACATCATTAATTGGAAGAAAGGGGAGTAGGGGCGTTGCCCCTAGGCAAGGGGTTTCACCCCCTCCACCCTCAAAACCATCTTTAATTTAATTGCACCCAGCTACTTATTTTTCTGTTTAATACGCATCGGTTTTTGATTCCTTAAGGTAAGCAATCGATTATCGCTTTTTAGCGACGATATGAAAAATATGCCAATGCTTCTCCTCTCCCAATGCCGTTTTGCCAGGATGGTTTTCTTCATCTAAATATTCAACTTTAAATGATTCGAGTAGTTTTACAACTTGCTCTCGCATATGGCACGTCATATTTGAATGAATCGCCCAGGAATCAAGATTGCCAAATAATTGGCCACAAAACCAGCCTTCCACTTTCAGGGCAGATACAATCGTCTGCCACAGGGTAGGGAAATTTTCCGGTGGACAAAACGGTAAACAAAAGCTGGCATTAATCAGGTCTACGGAAGCAGGCAGAGTGAGGGATTCAAACCGGGCAATTTGGGTTGTTAAATGCTCCAGATTTGCATCTGAGCGATTTTGCAGATGTTGGATCGCGGCTGGCTCCCCATCAATTGCTAAGACTCGCCAACCTCGTCGCAATAGTTCCACCGTATCGCGTCCATCACCACAACCGAGATCTACCGCCAATCCAGGAGCGATTGCTTCGGCTTCAAACCAATCCAATACCCATAACAAGGTTTGGCGGGGCGGACGACCTTTAACAGCTGCATAGTAGGCAGACCAATCCCGCTTCAGGGGAGATTCCATGAAGTTAACCCCCGATTCGGACAGTAAATGAAAGAATTTAAGGAAGTTCTTCCTTTGTACCACGATTTTCTTTTTGTTGTTCATT
>JAIMBL010000274.1 GCA_023511615.1 Leptolyngbyaceae cyanobacterium HOT.MB2.61 | reverse complement strand
AGGGGGCATTCCATGGGTAGGCTCCAGAAGAAATCTGCCTCTACTTTATCAGCCCCACATTAATTTGATGCACTACCAAAAAGACTCAGTGAGTCACAAGCTCCTTTCTGGAAGTCTCTTGGAGAATGAAATCATGAGTGGACATAGAACTTTACAGCAGAGATTGAGTTTGAAAATAGGATTGAAAAAAGCATTGGGTGGGATGATTATCGGGCTCCATTTCAAAGAAGGGTAAAAACGAAGGGTAAAAACAGTCTTTACTTAACCGAAAATTAACCATACTGTACTATTTTTTAACCTGGGCAAGGTTTTATATTACAGGCTCTTAACCCTAGACATGTATCCTGACAAGGTCGATGTATCAAAAAAATGTGCAGCTTTACGGAGCGAATAGTATGGTAAGCAATGCAATGAGATTTAAGCTCAATCGCTTCTCTGTGGTGGGTGCGATCGCCGCACTGGCTACAACTGTTAGTCTTGCGATTCCTGGCATTGTCAAGTCTCAGGCTGTCGTTAAGATTGACGGCTCTAGCACCGTTTATCCTGTCACTGAAGCTGTTGCAGAAGAGTTTCAGAAGCAAACCGGAATCAAAGTAACAGTCGGTATTTCCGGTACGGGTGGTGGTTTCAAGAAATTCTGCCGGGGTGAAACGGATATTTCCAACGCTTCTCGCCCCATCCTGCAAAAGGAAATTGATGCCTGCAAAGAGAAAGGAATTCGCTACATTGAACTTCCAGTTGCCTTTGATGCACTGACAGTTGTAATCAATCCTCAAAACACCTGGGCTGAAAAGCTGACCGTAGCCCAACTGAAGAAAATGTGGGAACCTGCTGCTAAGGGCACCATCACCAACTGGAACCAGATTGATCCCAGTTTTCCCAATGCTCCTTTGAAGCTTTTCGGTCCGGGAGCAGACTCTGGCACCTTTGATTATTTTACAGAGGCTATCGTAGGTAAATCGAAGTCTAGCCGCCCTGACTATACCGGTAGTGAAGATGACAATGTGCTAGTTCAAGGGGTTTCTAGCGACAAGAATGCTCTTGGCTACTTTGGTTATGCCTATTACGAAGAGAACAAAGGCCGCCTGAAGGCGGTTGCCATTGATAACGGAAAAGGCCCTGTTAAGCCTTCGATTCAAACGGTGCTGGATGGTAGCTACAATCCACTTTCTCGCCCAATTTTTATCTATGTCAATGCAGAATCGGCTAAGAAGCCTGAGGTGAAAAGTTTCGTCGAATTCTACATGAGAAACGGCGAGCAATTGGTGAAGAAGGTTGCCTATATTCCTTTACCTTCCAAAGCTTACACCACTTTCCTGGGTTACTTCCGCGCAGGTCGGGCCGGTTCTATTTTTGGGGGTAAGGAGAAGGTTGGTCTAACGATCGATCAGTTGATGACGATGGAAGCAAAGCAATAAGTTTCTGGCTTGTCTCGAAATCTGTTTTGCGGACTAAGATCCCTCACCTCCTCTTCTCTAGTCTGGAGATTCCTGTGAGGTGAGGGGTCGTTTTGTATAGTAGGTCTCTTCTGCTATGCCAGCCATAGACCAGACTTTTTCCATGTTCGACTCCTCCCATGACTGAACACTCTCTGCAACTGTCCTCCCCTAGCCAGCTTTACCAGAAGAAGCGGCTCCGTGACTTGAAGGAGCAGGCTATTCAATTTCTGCTACTGCTGGCAGCCTGTTCATCGGTTGCCACTACGATCGCCATTATGTGGGTATTGATTAGCGAATCGGTGGGGTTATTTCAGCATGTTTCTCCCTGGGAATTTCTGACTGGAACAGAATGGGCTCCTCTGTTTGAACCTCCTGCCTATGGCATTTTGCCCCTGGTTTGCGGCACCCTGGTCACCTCTGCTGTTGCTCTTGCGGTTGCCATTCCACTTGGAACTATTGCAGCCCTTTACTTGACTGAATTTGCCTCTCCCCAACTGAGGGAAGCTGTCAAACCCATCCTTGAGCTACTGGCAGGAATTCCCACGGTGGTATTTGGTTACTTTGCCCTTCTGTTTGTTACCCCGTTGCTTCAGAAAGTCATCCCCGACTTACCTGGATTTAACATGCTTAGTCCGGGAATTGTCATGGGCATTATGATCACCCCACTGATTAGCTCCATCAGCGAAGATGCGATGCGAGCTGTGCCAGTAGAGTTACGGGAGGGTTCCTATGCAACGGGTGCAACCCGCTTACAGACGGCATGGAAGGTGGTGTTTCCGGCAGCCATCTCCGGAATCTCGGCTTCTTATATTTTGGGAATTTCGCGGGCAGTTGGTGAGACGATGATTGTGGCGATCGCTGCCGGACTTCAGCCCATCATGACCCTCAACCCGCTGGAATCTGCTGCTACCATCACTACTTACATTGTGCAGGTCAGCCTTGGCGACACCCCCCACGGTACCCCCGAATATCAGACCATCTTCGCCGCCGGACTAACTCTGGTCATTATTACCCTGATTTTTAACATCATTGGCTACTTCTTGAGTCGGCGCTATCGGGAACGTTACTAGGAAAGAGTTGAATGAATTTGAGTTCCGAGTTGTGATTTTTCACCTCACCCCTCACTCCCTTGGCACCTGATACCTACTACCTCTGACATCTGATACCTAATCCTACTTCCTACCCTCCAGCCCGCCCCCTTGACCCTCCCCTCACTGGCAATTAGCAACTAACAACCTTCATGACCACTGAAAATCTTCCAGAACTTCGAGCCAATATTGATCGCCGTAAATTACTCAGTGCCATTTTCGCTATCGTTGGGCTGCTGTCAATTCTGGTAGGGTTGATTGTGATCCTGGCGCTGGTGATTCAGTTAGGCATCAGGGGTGTCCCTCGCCTTTCCTGGCAGTTCTTTACGTCCTTTCCCAGCAGCAATCCTGAAGAAGCAGGGATTCTTTCGGCGTGGGTAGGAAGTTTTCTGGTTATGCTGGTCACCACTGCCTTTGCTGTTCCGTTAGGGGTTGCAGCGGGTATTTATCTGGAAGAATACGCCCGCAAGGATTGGCTCTCTGCCCTGATTGAAATTAACGTTACCAATCTGGCAGGAGTGCCTTCCATTGTCTATGGTCTTCTTGCTCTGGGCTTTTTTAGCCACGTCCTGAATTTAGGGGAAAGCATTCTGACTGCGGGACTGACTCTGGCTCTGCTCATTCTGCCTGTGGTAATTGTCACAACCCGCGAGGCATTGCGGGCGATTCCAGGCAGTCTACGAGAAGCGGCCTATGCGGTTGGGGCCAGTAAATGGCAAATGATTCAGGATCACGTCTTGCCTTACTCAGCCGGGAGTATTTTGACGGGAGTCATTATTGGTCTATCACGGGCGATTGGGGAAACGGCACCGCTTGTAACCATTGGGGCATTGACCTTCATTGCATTTTTGCCCGATTCGCCTTTCAAAGCAGAATTTCCGTTCCTTTCATTTGAGTGGCTGAAGGCTCCCTTTACCGTTATGCCAATTCAAATGTTCAACTGGGTTTCCCGTCCTGAGCCGGAGTTTCAAGTCAACGCGGCGGCGGCAGGTATTGTTCTGATTGCGATGACTCTGATGATGAATGGTCTGGCAATTTATCTTCGCTATCGTTTTCGTAAGGGTATCAAATGGTAGAAGAAGCGTTCAAATCTATATTTGATTCGCCTGAGCTTCAGTTAAAGGCTCAGGTTAATAACCTGAATTTTTACTACGGCGGCACGGCTCACGTGTTGAAGAATGTGAATCTGGCGATCGCTGAAAATCAGGTGACTGCACTGATTGGTCCTTCCGGTTGTGGCAAAACGACGCTGTTGCGCTGCTTCAACCGGATGCACGACCTGTACCCTGGCAACCGCTACGAAGGCGAGATCCTGCTGGATTCCAGCATTAACATCCTGGATCGGCAGGTTGATCCGATTGAAGTTCGGATGCGAATCAGCATGGTATTCCAACGTCCGAACCCGTTTCCCAAATCCATTTACGAAAATGTTGCCTATGGATTGCGAGTACGAGGCGAACAGAGACAGAGTGTGATGGATGAAAAGGTGGAACAGGCCCTGCGATTAGCTGCCCTTTGGGATGAGGTGAAGGATCGGTTGAGAGAACCAGCCTACAACCTCTCCGGAGGGCAACAGCAACGCCTCTGCATTGCCCGTGCTTTGGCAACGGATCCAGAAATGATTCTGTTTGATGAGCCAACATCTGCCCTGGATCCGATCGCCACAGCCAGCATCGAAGAGTTGATGAGCCATCTCAAAAAACACGTCACGATTTTGATTGTGACCCACAGCCTGCAACAGGCAGCCAGGTTATCGGACTACACCGCGTTTATGTTTCTGGGTGAACTGGTGGAGTTTAACAAGACCATTACGCTCTTTAATCAGCCCTTAAGCAAGCAAACGGAAGATTACATTAGTGGACGGTTTGGATAGGTCGGTTTGGATAATCTGGATAAATTGATATGGGGAATCCACTCTTCACTGCCACAAAGAACACACCGTCAGCGCTAAAAGTGCTGTGGCGACCGATGCTGGCGATCGCCTTCGGTTTGCATGCTCTGTTATTGTTTGCTCCTCTGAGTGAACAGAAGAAAGCTCCTCCCAAAGCCGATCCCAAAGCCGTCAAAATCACTCGATTACCCAAATCTCCCTCCAACCAGAACCAGCTACGACCTGCGGCCAGAAGGGCTAAACCTGCAGTCAAGCGAAAGACAGCGGCTCCCCCTCCAACGATTGTTACCAAAGCCACTCCAACCCCTCCTCCAGCGGAAGGCCCTGCAACTCCTAAAGGGGACACATCTGCTAAACCCACTGGTGGCGATGGTCCTAAAGTAGACGATGTAACAGAAATCTTCACCGAGCCCTTTGCTGAATTTGTTGTTCCACGGGAGCAGGTTGGAGGAGGGGAGGTTTTAGAACCTTTGCGAGCACCAGCAGACGCTCCTGTAACGGCTGACCTGTTCCCTAACCCTAATGCCTTCTTTTCCAATCCAGCTAAGCTAACCAAAAGAGCAGGTCTGGTTGCCTTCGAATGGTTTGCTGCAATTAATCCAGATTTTTTGTACAACAATCATCTCGAACCGATCTATACCAAGAAAGGCTTCACGATTGTCGAAAAGGGAGAATATGGCGGTGGTAAAGTTTATGAGTTGAAAAAAGGTAGCAACGTCCGGTACTTTAACATCGTACCTACAGGTGACAAAACTGGCACCCTGATTATGGTGTGGAAAGATTCCCCTGTTTAGTAGTATTGCGATCGCGTATCATCCCCTCAATTTCTACGGATTCCAATGGATAACCCCATGTCTGCTGCAACCAAAAGTTTGCCCTCTGTTTTGCAAGTTTTTTGGCACCCCATGCTGCTCCTTGCCGTTGGCTTACACGGCATTTTTCTGTTCATACCCCTGGGCAAGGGACAAAAACAACTGCCAGAAGTGACAGAACAGCCTGTTTCATACAATCGGTTGCCAGACATTAAGCCAAATCCTCCTAAGTCTGTTCCCAAACCGACGGTGAAGAAGTCACCAACTACTTCGCAAAAGACAGCGGCTTCTCCACCGCCACTAAAGACCCCAAATCCATCCCCTGCCACCCCCTACAAGCCACCCGCT
>JAIMBL010000273.1 GCA_023511615.1 Leptolyngbyaceae cyanobacterium HOT.MB2.61 | reverse complement strand
CCCCTGCACCCCGTCCTAACCACAATGACTACCGCTATATCTACCTGCCCAACTTGATTGAATCCGTTTGTTTACCTATGAATGAAACCGTTCTGCCCGGCGAAAAGTGTCCGTTGCTGATTGTGATTGTGAATTACCGCACCGCAGACTTGACCATTAACTGTCTGCGATCGCTGGTGGAAGAAGTCAAGTCCCTACCCGGCACCCAGGTGGTAGTGGTGGATAACCCATCGGGAGATGATTCCGTTGAAAAGATTGGACGGGCGATCGCCACGGAAGGTTGGGAGAGTTGGGTATCTTTAATCGCAGCGGATCACAATGGCGGTTATGCCTTTGGGAACAACTTAGCCATTCGTCCAGCCCTGCAATCGCCTAATCCACCGGACTATTACTGGCTGTTGAATCCAGATACGATCGTTCGTCCTGGAGCATTGAAAGCACTGGTGGACTTTATTGCCGGGCATCCTGAGGTTGGCATTGCAGGCAGCAGTTTTGAAGAAGCCGATGGCGAACCCTGGCCGATCGCGTTTCGCTTCCCAAATGTGTTGAGTGAATTAGACTCTGGTTTGCGTTTAGGCATTGTGACAAAGCTGCTCTCTCGCTGGGTGGTGGTTCAGCAGATGGGCGATGAACCAGCCCCGATTGACTGGATTCCGGGGGCCAGTATGCTGATCCGGCGGGAGGTGTTTGAAGCGATCGGGTTGATGGATGAAGGGTATTTCCTTTATTTCGAAGAAACGGATTTTTGTTTGCAGGCGAAGCGGGCGGGTTGGTCTTGCTGGTACGTTCCCCAAAGCCGAATTATGCATATCGCTGGGCAAAGTACAGGAGTAACAGTCAGAAATGCCCGCCCAAAGCGGTTGCCTCAGTACTGGTTTGACTCCCGCCGTCGCTACTTTATGAAAAACCACGGTTGGCTCTATACAGCGATTGCTGACGCCGCGTGGATTGCTGGTTACTCTTTGTGGCGGTTCCGGCAATTCATCCAGCGGAAACCGGATATGGATCCGCCCCATTTGTTCCAGGATTTTCTGCGCAATACGGTTTTTACCAAACCGAGCCTGCCATAATTCGGAGCAAACCGTTCAATACCAATTGAAAGACCAATTGAAAGAGCAACAGTGACCCATGAGGGTGCAGGAGCGTGCCCTCAGCCAGGGGTTCCACCTCTGCACCCTGTCCTAAGCCTGGTGGCTGTAGCTATAAATTGGTATGATTAGCAGTCAGGTCGTGAAACTGCTTAACAGAGTTTTGCGAAGTCGGGCGTTTCCAAACACTTTTCAATAAAATTTAATCTCCAAACTCTGCATTGGAAAAGGTTTGGAGAATTCCCATGGAATTTACATTTGAAATTTTAGGCGTCTCACCCGTACTCCAGTTCTTCAATTATCAGCAGGAAGTCCTGGAGCACAAGCCTCCAACAGGTGTGGCTTATTTAGGCTCCTACAAGTGCACCCTGGATGCTCTGATTGAGACAGTTGAAACTGTGACTCCCAGCCGAGAATGGGAACTGGATCGGGTAGTAGAAGCGGTGATCAGTTTCTGGATGAATAACATGGAAGCGGTGCGTCACTGGCAGCAGCGGTTAGAGAATGCTGACGGGCAAAACATTCTTGTTTCGCGTCTAGCCGACTTAAAGTCCCTTCAGCTAGAGTTTGAGCGGCTGCTCAACTGTTAGAGAGGGCATTGAAGGCTGCAATCATCTCTTTGGGAATGGGCTGGGGACGCAATGTGGTGGCGTTTATCCAAACCCAGGTCGCTTCAGCAGTAACGAGCAGGTCATCCTCATCCTGACGCCGAATTTCATAGCGGCGAATGGCACGGGGGCCACGCATCTTTTCAATCCAGGTTGCAACTTCCAGCGTGTCCCCAGCAATTGCTGGACGCAAGTATTCAATTTCAATCCGGCGCAAAACATAGACACCCCCCAGTTCTCGATAGCGCTCCAGAGTGAAGCCGCAGTTCTCCGAATGCTCGATCGCTGCCTGCTCCAGGTAGTGCTGATATATTGCATTGTTCACGTGGCCAAAGGAGTCCATTTCGTGATAGCGGACTCGGATTTTGGTTTTGAAAGGTTGCATGGTGGAGGCAGGGAGTAGCAAGGGGGGAGCGTGGATGCAAATGAGAAGCGCTAGATTTCCTGAGGTAAATGAAGTGACTCAGGGGGACGGCTGTGCAATTGCTTTGAAGTGTTCATTTTCGTTGTGAGCTATGACGAACACAATTTTCCAGGAACCCTGATATCTTCTAACAATATAGGTAGTATCAAAGGAAATAATTTCGTCGCCCGCTGGGGTTTCAAGTTTCCAGGTGAGGTCGGCGATCGCATGACCCGACTCATATTCACGGATAGTCAGGGTTTTGATCACAGCTTTGCCAAAGCCGTGGCTACGGTATTTCTCAAACAGACCATCCATATGTAAAGCCGCCTGACGCAGGGAAGGAAAGTTGACCAGAAAATCGGGATTGGAGATTTGAAAAGGCTCGATATAAAGCCTGCAAATGTGAGCTGTATCGCAGGCCGATAGCGCATCCTGATACTCAGCAAAGAAGCACTGTATTTCTTCTGTTTGTGACATCTCTAACTTAGCTCCCTTGCCCAGGGCACTTTGGGTTGCAATTTAGACGGTTTGTTAACTTTTGCCAGTAGCTTTCCGGCTTGCTTTAGGTCCACATTGCCGCCACTGATGATGACCCCAATGCGAGCATTCGGCATTGATATAATTCCCTCCAACAAAGCTGAGGCTGCCAGGGCTCCGGTGGGTTCTACCACGATTTTCAATCGTTCCCAGAGAAAGGACATGGTGCGAAGGATGGCGGTTTCAGAAACGGTCACCATATCGTTGACGTAATGCAGCACCAGGGGAAAGGTATACTTCCCCAGAGAGGGAGTGCGGGCACCATCTGCAACCGTATCTGGGTTATGGACAGTTTGTAAGGTGCGGCTGTGGAATGACCGCGTCGCATCATCCGCCCGTTTAGGCTCTACCCCAATCACCTGGCAGGAGGGAATAAGCGCTTTTGCTGCGATCGCACACCCTGATAACAATCCGCCTCCACCACAGCATACAAGCAACCCATCCAGTGTGCCCACCTCTTCAATCAACTCTTTCGCTGCAGTTCCCTGCCCTGCAATCACATGGGGATGATCGTAGGGGGGAATCAAGGTCAACCCGCGATCTCGGGTCAGCTTTTCTCCCAGCTCTTCCCTGGTTTGAATCTGGCGATTGTAAAGAATGACTTCTGCCCCATACTCCCGCGTCGCCGCCAGCTTTACAGCAGGGGCATCCTCCGGCATCACGACGGTGGTGGGAATGTTGAGCAACTGACCAGCCAGGGCGATCGCCTGGGCATGGTTGCCTGAGGAATAGGTCAGCACCCCCTGCCGCCGCTGCTCGGTTGAAAGTTGTGCCAGCGCATTCAACGCTCCTCGGAACTTAAAAGACCCCGTTCGTTGAAAGTTCTCACACTTAAAAAACACCTGGCTTTGGGTCAGGCGGTTAACTGTAGTGCTGGTGATAACTGGTGTGCGATGTACCTGATTCTGCGATCGGCTTGCTGCTGCTTCTACATCTGTGAAAGATACAGCCAGGGCAGCATCCATTGAACCATTGGTGCTGGCAGAGGAACTTGGGTTGGTCATTCTCATGAACTCTAAAGACGCCTGCATCCTTAGTAAGATGTCCCATCCTTGTGCATAAATTTCCACTTGCCCTCAATGAGCAGAGCTTTTAGATCGTCATCTGGATAGATTCCTTCGTCTCCGGGTGTTCTGTCACCAACTTCAAGGTACACAACCTCGTCCATCGTCTCGTTGATTAGGTGATGGGCATTCCCGGTACCTGCCTTGAACCCTGCGCACATGCCCGGAAACAGTTGGACACCCCCTTCGTCTGTTCGCAGGGTAGGGCACCCTTGCAGGATGTAGATGAACTCGTCTTGTTTGGTGTGAGCATGCCGAAGAGCCGAAACCGCACCAGGGGCCAGACGGGTAAGATTGACACCAAAGTTTGTGAGACCAAAGAAGTCGCCGAGTTGGCGCTTCTCCCTACCTGCCATGCGCGATGCAAATGGTTCCGGATAGTGAGATGGTTTGGTTCTGGTCGGTGCCTCAGCAGCAACTATGGCGACTGGTGGATGGGTTGATTGAGTCATAGGAATGTTAAACCACTGTTGGATTTAAGGAGGTGTGGGGGCTGCGCCCAGTCAGGGGTGAAAACCCTGCACCCTGTCCTAATACCAATTCCTTGTAAAGCAGCGTAGATCAACCCCACCGCCTACGGTACCTCCCCTTGCCAAGGGGAGGTTGGGAGGGGTCAGAGTTATGTGCAACCTCACAGAGAATTGGTACAAGCCTAATAGCTATGGCTATATCAGGTTAACTGTTCTCTACTGAACAGTTCAAAGGCTGGAAAGCGCTATTCTGATAAGAGTTACGGGCGACAGAGGGTAGGAGGCAGGTGATAGGGACTGGGGGCTGGAAGCTGCTATCGAACAATTGACAAATCTATGACTTCGCCCGAAACGTTGATTCAAATTCCTGTCATTGACTTTCAGCCTTTCCTTGGTCAAGAAAGTGAAGCGGCTCAACGGGCGGTGAGCCGGGGAATCTTCTGTGCCTGTCATGAAATCGGCTTTTTCTATTTGACAAATCATGGAGTTCCCCAATCCTTGATTGATCAGTTGTTTGACCAATCAAAGTGGTTATTTAGCCAACCCTTTGAGGAAAAACAAAAACTGGCCTGGTCAGATGCGTTTAGTAACCGTGGTTATGTCGGTGTTGAGCGGGAACGGCTAGATGAAACTAAACCCGGTGATTTGAAAGAAGCTTTTAATGTGGGTCGGGAGGTGCCTGCCAATGGCTCATGCCCTACTGATAAAGCCGCTTTGTTGGTGAATTTGTTTCCTGAAGGCAATGAAACGTTTCGGGAAACGGTGCTGACATTTTTTGATGAGTGCTGTGCTGCGGCTGATCGGATTTTGCAGGCATTTGCGCTCGCCCTCCAACTGCCACAAGATTTCTTTCTGGATAGCCACAGCGATCGCTGCAATACCCTGCGCCTGCTGCACTATCCCCCTGTGACTGCAGCTCCCAAACCCGATCAAATTCGTGCCGGAGAGCATACCGACTACGGCAGCATTACCCTGCTGTTCCAGGATGACGTAGGTGGGTTAGAGGTTCAACCTCTCAACGGTAAATGGATTGCAGCTCCCTGCATTTCTGGGGCGGTCATCGTCAATACGGGCGATTTAATGCAGCGCTGGACGAATCATGTCTTTTGTTCAACCCGTCATCGTGTTGGGGTACCAGCCGATCCCCGTCTCAGGAAATCTCGTTATTCAGTCGCGTTCTTTTGTCATCCCAATGATGAGGCCACGATCGCCTGCCTGCCCACTTGC
The DNA here is from genome assembly GCA_023511615.1 of Leptolyngbyaceae cyanobacterium HOT.MB2.61. Lineage (GTDB taxonomy): Bacteria > Cyanobacteriota > Cyanobacteriia > Leptolyngbyales > Leptolyngbyaceae > Leptothermofonsia. The sequence continues at coordinate 179 of JAIMBL010000273.1, read as the reverse complement.
CAAAGTGCCGAACAGCCAGCCCTGTATCCACCCATTTCTGCAGGAGACTATTTGCTGAGTCGGTTACAGGCAACCTATTAAACCCAAACTTCAAAGGCGCTCACTAACTAGGGCTTGCTGAAAAAGTATTTCACGAGCTTTGAGAAGGTTGATGGTTACATCTTGAAACTCGCTGGAAC
>JAIMBL010000272.1 GCA_023511615.1 Leptolyngbyaceae cyanobacterium HOT.MB2.61 | reverse complement strand
CCCGCTACCCCTGCCAGCGCAACCCCCCCCAGCGGAATGCCAACCTGCCTCAATCGACGCACCCAACGGCGATCGCTTGCACCAGAATTCGGCTCATTTTCTGGGTTTGGCAAATTGGTCATTTCCGGGGCTCAGGGCTAACTGCACGGCATGCTTGTAGTCAATATACTGCCTTCGACTACCACGTCAATGCTTCAGGTAACAGTTACATAAAAGAATTTAGGAAGTGGCAAATTAATTTTGAATCTGAGTGCTGAATTAGTCTCTTTAGTCTCTAACGTATCCACCCCGTTACCCCATCACTCCTCCATCCTTACCAAGTCGGTAGAATGAGATAAATAGTTCTGAGACAGGCTCATGATTCCTACCGTTATTGAACAGTCTGGTCGGGGCGAACGTGCCTTTGACATCTATTCCCGTCTTCTGCGGGAGCGAATTGTCTTTTTGGGGCAGGCGATCGACGCAGATGTAGCCAACCTTGTTGTGGCCCAACTGCTCTTTCTGGATGCCGAAGACCCCGAAAAGGACATTTACCTCTATATCAACTCTCCCGGTGGTTCTGTTACGGCAGGCATGGGCATCTACGACACCATGAAGCACATCCGCCCCAACGTCTCCACCATTTGTCTGGGACTGGCTGCCAGCATGGGGGCTTTCCTGCTTAGTGCGGGCACAAAAGGCAAGCGCATCAGTCTGCCCCATTCCCGGATTATGATCCACCAACCTCTGGGAGGGGCACAGGGACAGGCAACTGATATTGAAATTCAAGCGAAGGAAATTCTTTACCACAAGCAGCGACTGAACGAGCTTCTGGCAGAACATACCGGACAGCCCTTTGCTCGCATTCAGGAAGACACCGAGCGTGATTTCTTCATGTCAGCTGAGGAAGCAAAAGCCTATGGCCTTGTTGACCAGGTTATTGATCGACGCCCCTCTGCTGTTCGTCCTGCCGTTGTCAAATAGGTGAGGGGTGAGGAAGTAGATGGGGGATAGGGGGATAAATTTTGAGTTTAGATGAAGGCAACGGACAACAGGCAATGGGCAACAGGCCGCCGGTGTTCTTCCCCGCTGTTGTCCCACACTTCGCTTCTCACCCCCCCTTCCCTACCACCACAATGGTCAACCTATCGACTTACGATAGGGTTTGGTCTTTGAGCAGGAAAGAAACAGGAAATGAGCTGGATAGGAAATTGGAAACGGTTGGGGCTATTGGCGCTCTTTAGCCTTACCCTGACCTGGGTTGTTAGTTGTGGTGCCCCCTCTTCCAATACCGGACAGCAACCCGCATCGGGCAAGTCAGAGGTGGAATTCTGGACGATGCAACTCCAGCCTCAGTTCACGGACTATTTCAATCAACTGATTGCCACCTTTGAGAAGGAAAACCCTTCAATTAAGGTGCGCTGGGTTGATGTGCCCTGGGCAGACATGGAACGCAAAATTCTGACGGCAGTTTCGGCCAAAACCGCTCCTGATGTAGTCAACCTCAACCCCAACTTCGCTTCCCGATTAGCAGAACGCAACGCCTGGCTAGAACTGGACTCCCAAATAACTCCTGAGCAACGGCAACAGTATTTGCCGAATATCTGGAAAGCCAGCACTCTCAATGGCAAAAGCTTTGGTATTCCCTGGTATCTAACTACGCGGGTGGCCATCTACAACACCAACCTGTTCAAACAGGCGGGAATCAGCAGTCCACCAGGAACCTACACAGAACTGGCTCAAACTGCCAAACAACTCAAGGAAAAAACAGGAAAATATGCCTTCTTTACAACCGTTGTGCCTGAAGACTCCGCAGAATTGCTGGAATCTTTTGTGCAAATGGGAGTACAGTTAACCGATGCAGATGGTAAAGCCGCATTTAACACCCCTCAGGGGAAAGCCGCTTTCCAATATTGGGTGGACCTGTATAAAAATGGGTTGATGCCAAAAGAAGTGCTGACAGAAGGACATCGCCACGCGATCGACCTTTATCAGCGAGGGGACACCGCTATTTTGGCCTCTGGAGCCGAATTTCTAAATACCATCGCCAAAAACGCCCCCACCATTGCTCAAGTTTCCGCAACGGCTCCTCAAATCACAGGTGAAACGGGCAAGAAAAATGTAGCGGTGATGAATCTGGTGATTCCCAGAGATACAGATGTGCCTGATGCTGCCCTCAAGTTCGCCCTGTTTGTAACAAATGACAGCAACCAGCTTGCCTTTGCCAAAGTAGCAAATGTTTTACCCTCAACAGTTAAAGCCCTGCAAGATCCTTACTTTACGACTCAACCAACTAACGCAACCCCGGTTGACAAAGCCAGAGTTGTCAGCGCTCAGCAAATGAAAGACGCTGAGGTTTTGATTCCGGCGATGAAGGATGTTAAGCGGCTGCAAAAAGTTGTTTATGACAATTTACAGGCAGCCATGCTGGGCCAGAAAACGGTGGAGCAGGCTATGAATGATGCTGCCCAGGAATGGAACCAGCAGGTATAAAACAGCACTTCAATATCATTACCTAAAGGAAACTTTGTATCGCCTTCAGAAACGATCTGAAGGCATTCCAGGCTGTTTTTGCTTTCCGTACAGCTTCTGGTTCCAATAAGCTTTTGTTTAACTCCTCTCAGAATTGAGTGATTTTTCAGTGAAGTGATAAGCAGATCACCCCCCCGGAAGTGCTGCTGGCTCTATATTGGTCGTATCTTCGCGAGACAGTGACAAAGATTTGTCTTCGACGCCTTTTTAGAGCGTTCCTTGAAAGCACAGGTGAAACTTTAGGTTTCAGTTCTGTAGCTTTCAGAACTCTGCTGGAGATCTCTATTGCAGATCTAAATGCATGAGGATTTATCAAGATCTGTCTTTTTTGGGGTAACGTTTGCTTCGGAATTTTGAGGACCAATGGCTGAGAGATCTTCAAGTTTTGCTCTTCTTAAGAAGAAATCAACTACTGATACCAGGGTTCGCATCCTCAACATCCTACTCAATAACCTGACCATGAGGGAGTTACTGGAACAGCTTAAGAGTGGTGTTGTTCTGACTCCCAATGTGGATCATCTGATGAAACTACAGCAGGATGGGGAGTTCTTTAAAGTCTATCAACAGGCGGATTACCGGGTATGCGACAGCCAGGTGTTGATGTATGCTGCCCGTTTCCTGGGTACTCCTCTTAAGGAGAAAATCTCAGGATCGGATTTTTTTCCCGCCTTCTGTGAATTTCACAAACATAATCAGGACATTTCCATCTTCCTTTTGGGGGCGGCTCCTGGAGTTGCTGACGCTGCTCGAAACAGAATCAATCGCCGAATTGGTCGAGAAATTGTGGTGGACTCTTACTCACCGTCCTTTGGTTTCGAGAAGAACGAACGGGAGTGCTTAGAAATTGTTAACCGGATCGATCAATCAGGAGCAACTGTTCTCGCTGTGGGAGTTGGTGCCCCGAAACAGGAAAAGTGGATTTTTAAGTACAAGGATAGGCTTACAAATATCAAAATTTTTCTGGCTGTAGGTGCAACGATTGACTTTGAAGCTGGAGTGCTTCAGCGGGCACCAAAGTGGATGAGCCGTCTGGGGATTGAGTGGCTATTTAGAATTAGTCAGGAACCCCAGCGTCTTTGGAAACGCTACCTGATCGAGGACCTTCCTTTCCTGTGGTTGTTGCTCAAGCAGAAGCGAGGGCTCTATACATCCCCTTTTGCTGTTTTGCCAGAGAAGCTACCAGACCTACCAGAAGTCACAAAGCTTGGAAGTAGCCAGGTACCAACACAGAATTTAAACGAGTTTAAACGGGCTGGCTTGTCTTTCTAAATGACCAAATATAGGCTATTAGCGGATTTAAAGAGATTTGCGCTAGTGTAGGGGTTGGATCATCGTCTAGCCCCACTTTTGACTCATGGTAGTGTACCATCGTCGATCGCTGACTCCTTTCGTGTTGACTTCCTGCCTGTTGTTACCTCTGAGTGGTTGTGCCAGTGGTTCTTTAAGGGAGACATTAACCAGAGCGTTTGCGGCTGACCCAAAGTTGACAGAAGGTGTAGCTTCTAGCCCTGTACCAGCAGTTGTAGCAACCTCACCTTCTCCTCTAGAGCCAACTGCCCAACTCCCTGAGGACTTTCCTGCTGACATTCCCCGCTATCCAGGAGCAACACTGAGTGAGGTCGTTTCCGGTGAAGGTGCTTCTTCCTCCGACTCTTCAGCCCGTGCTTCTGAGGTCGTAACCCGCTGGCTGACTTCAGATGGAGGAGATCGCGTTCTGTCTTTCTACCGTAAAGCCTTTCAAACCGATGGTTGGCAAATTCTGAATCAACCCAAAACAGGGAGTGCTGAGGGCACCATCACTGCCCGCCAAGCCGATCTAAAAGTTAACATCAGCGTTCAGTCTGGATCTGGCGCTGCCAATGCACGCTCCACCCCAGCAGGCAGCACGTCTCCGACCACGGAACTGGTGATTCAATACGCTCGTAACCCCAATCAGTCAGGGTCGGTTACCACTGAACCAGATAAATCCGTTAATGGTATGTCGAAACTGGCTCCCTTCTCAAGCACAACTGGTTTAGGGGTTGCAGGTGACTCTGAAAGAACTCAGAGTCAAACAAACTCTGGTGACCTTCCCTTCACAGACTTGAATAAAACTCCAGCTGAACTGCGACAATATGTGGAGGATGTTGCAAGACTAGGCATCTTGACACCCGCTGCTACTCGTCAAAAGCACAACCAGACCAAGGGTGGTTCTCTGTTTGAACCCAACAAAGTGATTACCCGGCGGGAGTATGCCCGCTGGTTGATTGCAGCGAACAATCGTTTCTATAGCGATCGCCCAACTCAACAGATCCGGCTGGGTTTGGCAACTTCTCAACCAGCTTTTCGGGATGTGCCCAAGAGCGATCCTGATTTCCCGGCAATTCAAGGTTTAGCCGAAGCGGGTATTATTCCCAGTTCCCTGTCAGGGGATGTTACAGTTGTCAACTTTCGTCCCAACGTCCCTCTCACTCGCGAAAACCTGCTGCTCTGGAAAGTGCCGATAGATACCCGGCAAGCATTACCTAAAGCGAATATTGAGACCGTTAAGCAAACCTGGGGATTTCACGACACTGCCAGAATTGACCCGAAAGCTCTGAGAGCGGTGCTGGCCGATTACCAGAATGGTGATCTATCCAATATTCGGCGAGTGTTTGGTTATACCACACTACTTCAGCCAAAAAAAGCCATAACTCGGGCAGAAGCTGCTGCAACCCTCTGGTATTTTGGGTTTCAGGGGGAAGGTCAATCTGCCAGAGATGCCGCCAAGCAGTAGCGATGCGGCCAGGAAATCCGGATTTGTAGGATAAGAGCTTACAGGTTTTTTCAGTTGAATTAGCCACGCTACTTAAGGGGCCAGGGGTTAGGGGCTAGTGTTCCGTCAGGAAAATTTTGATGGGTAAAACCCTCAAAATTTAACTCAAATCAAACCATTAAGCTTTAACCACCTGTCAAATTTAGTTTGACAGACCACTAAGGCTAAAGAGTGGTTTAATGCCATTTGAAACGGCTGTAAGAACCAGGGGTAAGAGAGTTGCGAGTTATTGTCAAATCTGGTGTATGAAGAAGAATTAAGCAGCGTCCTGGTGAGCAGCTGAATCGTCTTTTTGATCT
>JAIMBL010000271.1 GCA_023511615.1 Leptolyngbyaceae cyanobacterium HOT.MB2.61 | reverse complement strand
GCCGACTTGAAGGACATTATGCAGAAAGGTCGGCGGGCAAAACAGAAGATGATTGAAGCAAACCTGCGTCTCGTCGTCTCAATTGCCAAGAAGTACCAGAAGCGCAATCTGGAGTTTCTGGATTTGATTCAGGAAGGGACGATGGGGCTAGAGCGCGGTGTGGAGAAGTTTGATCCCACCCGTGGCTACAAGTTCTCGACCTATGCTTACTGGTGGATTCGGCAGGCAATTACGCGGGCGATCGCGCAACAGGCACGCACCATCCGCCTCCCAATTCACATCACTGAGAAGCTGAATAAAATCAAGAAAGTCCAGCGCGAGCTTTCTCAAAATCTCGGTCGTGCCGCTACTGCTTCTGAAATTGCAGAAGCCCTGGAGTTAGAACCGGCTCAGATTCGGGAATACCTGACAATGGCCCGTCAGCCTGTTTCCCTTGATCTGCGTGTGGGTGATAACCAGGATACGGAACTGCAAGACCTGTTAGAGGACGATGGCCAATCCCCTGACACCTTTATGGATCAGGAATCTCTGCGGCAGGATCTGGAAACATTGATGGCGGAACTGACTCCCCAGCAGCGTGAGGTGTTGACTCTCCGCTTTGGCCTAGAGGATGGCAATGAGCTTTCTCTGGCAAAAGTGGGTGAACGTCTCAACCTCAGCCGGGAACGGGTACGCCAACTCGAACGGCAGGCACTCGACCAACTCCGCCGCCGTAAGGCACGGGTGAGGGAGTACCTGGCTAGCTAGAGCCACCCGTGCAGGCTGCCAATATCACTGCCATTTGTGAGTAGACGAGCGACGGGGTGACAGGTGAGGTTCCTTCACAATGACTCTGTCACCTCTCCCTTGCAATTGATGTAACTCTTCAGCGGTCACCTCCCGCCACTGGCCAGGTTCCAACCCTTCCAGGCTGAGGTGACCAATCCGCACCCGTACCAACCGCAAAGTTGGAAATCCTACCGCCGCAGTCATCCGTCGTACCTGACGGTTGCGACCCTCTGTCAGGGTTATTTCCAACCAGGCGGTTGGTACGGTTTTACGAAATCGGATGGGTGGGTTGCGGGGTGGGAGGGAAGGCTCCGCCTGTAACAAAGTGACCATCGCGGGACGGGTGCGATAACCCTGAATCTCTACCCCCTGCCGGAGTTGGCGCAGGGCGGTTTCATCTGGGATGCGTTCGACCTGCACCCAGTAGGTGCGGGGATGCTGAAACTTGGGGTCGCTCAATCGGTGCTGAAGTTGCCCATCATTGGTTAGCAACACCAGCCCTTCACTGTCATAGTCAAGCCGCCCTACGGGGTATACCGATGGCACAGGAATATAATCCTTGAGAGTTGATCGCCGCTGTTCAGCAGGGCTGTCATCTGTAAACTGGCAGAGGACATTGTAGGGCTTGTGGAACAGGAGGTAGCGATAAGACACGGGACGGGGGGATGAGTGAACAGGGACTAGGAGCGGGAGGAGAATCTATGGGAGTTTTGAGTCACCTTCTGGTTCCAGGCTTCTGGCTTCTGTCCTCTAACCTCTGTCCTCTTAACTCCTTTCCTCTTCCCTTTTTCCTCCTTCTTCCCACCTTGGTAGTCAGTGAAACTCAATTCTGAGCAGAGATAAATCATCGTCCAGGGAATCTTTGGAGTTCAAGAATTTAATCCGTTCCACGATGTAATCTAACCCGAAGCGATCAATGTTGCGAGCATCGTTTACTAGCAAATCTACAAATGCATCCAAACCCCAAATGTTGCCATCTGACTGCATAATTTCATAAACCCCGTCGCTAAAGATGTAGAGGACGCCGGAGGGTTCAATCTCATAGCGTTGGTTAACAAAACGGGTGTCGGGCAACATGCCAATTGGCATACTGGAAGTTTTCAGAGGGATGAATGGTTCTCTCCCACTGGAAGCTTTTGGAAGCAGGATGGCTGGGGGATGACCGGCACTGGAATAAATTAATTGGCGTTTGACCTGGTTGTAAACGCCGTACCAGATGGTAAAGAATTTATCGTTCTGGTTATCCATTTGAAAGGTTTCGTTCAGTGCCCGTAACACGGAATTGGGCTGATAGAAGTTGACTCCATCCATGGATTGCGATCGCAGTAAATTTAACACCGAGATCGAGGGCAACGCCGCTCCCAACCCATGTCCTGACACATCCAATAAATAAATCGCGAGGTAATCGGGGTCAAGCCAGTAATAGTCAAAGCAATCCCCTCCCAACTGCCGGGAAGGGATAAAGCGGGAATCAATTTGAAGATTGCCCGTTATGGGGGGAGGGAGGAGCAATCGCACATACTCCGCCGCCTCATTAAACTCCGACTCCAGCACCCGTTTTTGCGCCTGCAAGTCCTGGTTTACCTGGTGCAGACGCAGCCCCGCCCGCACCCGTGCAGTCAGTTCATCCAGCTCAATCGGCTTGCAGAGAAAATCATCGGCCCCATTGTCTAACCCTTGCACCCGGTCTTCTACCGCCGTTCGAGAAGTCAGCAAAATAAAGTATGATGCTGCTAGTTCAGGGTCAGCTTTAATACGACGACATACCTCTAACCCATCCATTCCTGGCATCATCCAATCGCAGATGATGACGGCAGGCTGATGTTCCGCTGCCATCCTGGCTCCTTCTTTACCATTGGTAGCAACAATAACATCGTAACCCTGAGCTATCAGCAATTTTTTGAGAACAATTTGGATGGCAGCATCGTCATCAATAATCAGGATCTTGGGCATAGAGGGGTGAATAGGTTAAAGCAATGACCAAGGTTTGAACAGCCAAAGATGTTGGATGAACATTTCAATTCATTGAAACACCACCTGTTTGGGCAACGCATATACTGGTTTCCAGGTTCTCAATTTGAGGATTTTCGACCGTTGCAGCCAATTCATAGAGACTCTATTCAAGTCAATACAGACCTCAATGCTCTGACTCAGGTTCTTGTATGGTTTGACCAGTTTAACTGTCATCCAGTCTCTTATCAAACCTGGATGCAATGTCAGCTTGCTCTGGCAGAGGGGTTTACCAATGCTGTACGCCATGCTCATCAAGGCCAGCCCATTGAACAACTGATTGATATCGAAGTGATTATTTTTCCTGAATGGCTGGAGATAAGAATTTGGGACCATGGGGAGCCGTTTAACTTGATTCAGAAGTTGGAGAGCCTGCCTCCCGAAATGGATACCAATGCTGAAGGAGGGCGGGGCTTGAAGTTGATGGAGCGTATCGCCGATTCGTTGAGTTATACCCGCACAGAGGACGATCGCAACTGTCTGCTGATTGTGAAGCATTATTCGAAACCCGCCTGACCAATCAGAACCTATTTGTAAACTACAGCGTTTTTCCAGCGGATTTAGCCGCGGCTTTTATTAAGGATGGGGCTAAGAGTTGAATGGCACTGACTCAGGAGCCTTGAGATAAATCTCAGGCTCAAAGCGGAAACCTGTTGAAACAGGTTCAAACTTCAACGAATCTGCGTTTTAGTCAGTTTCAACTGACTTTAGCTTTGAGCCAGAACTTTAGTTCTGAGCTTATTTCAGTGCCATTCGGCTAAGAGTTAAAGTGTGGGTAATGCATTGAGAATGCCTAAGTAGCTGGGTGCAATTCAATGAAATATGGTTTTGGGGGTGAAGGGGGTGAAACCCTCTGCCTGGGGGCAACGCCCCCACTCCCCTTTCTTCCAATTAATGATGTCTACCTACTTATACCGTTTAGGACAGATGTCCAAAAAATCTCCATCGTCTATCGTAAGTTGAAGAACCTGTTCCTGATAGTTAGGGGTGAAAGAATCGCTTGTGGCACTCTTTCACTGTCAGTTCAGGAGGGTTGAGGGAATCCGAATTGCAACATTGGAGGCAAATAGTGTGAGCGATCGGGTGCTGGTTACAGGTGCAACAGGCGGCGTGGGGCAACTGGTGGTTGCCAGGTTGATTGAGAAAAGAATGCCCGTGCGGGTTATCACTCGTGGAGTTGAGCGGGCACAGAAAATGTTTGAGGGCAAAGTGGAGGCGATCGCCGCTGATACTCGCCATCCGGAAACCCTTCCTCCTGCCATGCAGGATGTTGGCTACATCATCTGCTGCACTGGAACCACTGCCTTCCCTTCGGAAAAGTGGGATTTTGACGTTTCCCAAACCGCGAATCCTGTTGAGAAATTTTTGGAATGGAGCAGAATCTACTTTGATGGGGAATACCGCCGCACTAAGGCTAAAAATGGTCCGGAACAGGTTGATGCAGAAGGCGTTCGCAACCTGGTTTCTGCCGCTCCTGAAGATTTGAAGCGATTTGTATTTATTTCCTCAGCTGGAGTTGAACGCAAAGACCAGTTTCCTTACAGCATTCTCAATGCTTTTGGTGTGCTGGATGCCAAGCAAAAGGGGGAAACTGCGATTACGGCTTCGGGCCTGCCGTACACCATTATCCGACCCGGACGGTTAATTGACGGTCCCTACACGTCTTATGACCTGAATACGCTTCTAAAAGCCACTACGAATGGGAAACAGGGAATTGTTCTTGGTACGGGTGATACACTCAACGGTCAAACCAGCCGTATTGATGTCGCTGCTGCCTGTGTGGAGTGTTTGAATAATCCGGTGACAGAGAACATGGTAATTGAAATCATTAATCAGGGACCCAGACCAGCGGCGATTGACTGGTTAGCACTGTTTGCCCAATTGCCTCGAAATAAGTAGCTGGGTGCAATTAAATTAAAGATGATTTTGGGGGTGGAGGGGGTGAAACCCCCTGCTTGGGGGCAACGCCCCCACTCTCCCTTCTTCTAATTCATTATGTCTACCTACTTAGTGCATGAGTTAAACCTTTTTTTGCCACTTCGAGGTTTTGCTTTGCCCGTTCGTCGTTGGGATTGAGTTGCAAAACTTTTTCAAAGCTAGCGATCGCATCCTCATACTGTCTCAGGCTCATAAATGCGCTGCCACGATTGTTCCAGGCTTTGGGGTCTTCTGGTTGAAGCTGAATTGCCCGGTCGTAGCTGGCGATCGCGGCTTCAAATTGCTTCAGGGTTTTAAGGGCAACTCCCCGATTAAACCAGGCCGCGTAGTGATTGGGTTCCAGCTTCAGAGCCTGATCGTAGCTGGCAATTGCCTGGTCGTAGTTCTGCTGCTTCATCAGACAAGTACCGCACTGGTACCAGGCACGCCAATCAGCGGGTTGGCATGTCAACGCTTTGTCAAAACCAAAAATGGCCTCCTGGTAGCGTCCCAGTTGCTTCATGCAAAATGCCCACTGATACCAGGACTCAGCATCATCCGGTTTCAGACCCAGAGCCTTGTCATAGCTGGCGATCGCCGCCTCATAATCGCCCAACTCGCGCAGAGCATCGGCCCGTCCCCGGTAGGCTTCGTAATAATCAGCTTGCAGTTCGAGGGCTTTGTTGAAGTTTTTAATTGCACTCTCAAACCGTTCGGTAGCAAATAGAACCAGGCCTTCGGTATACCAGGCATCGGCGAAATCGGGCTGCAAACGAATGGCTACCTGGAGATAACTGATAGCCTCCCGGTAATTGCCCATCAGGTAGTAAGTCAACCCCAAACTGTAGTGGACATTGGGAAAGGAGTTATTGTCAAATCTGGTGTATGAAGAAGAATTAAGCAGCGTCCTGGTGAGCAGCTGAATCGTCTTTTTGA
>JAIMBL010000270.1 GCA_023511615.1 Leptolyngbyaceae cyanobacterium HOT.MB2.61 | reverse complement strand
GAGTTCAAGACTCATCCACTCATCTACCCCATCCCCCTCTCGCCGATTAACGACTAACAACTAACAACCAACAACTAACAACTACCCTTCACCCTATCATTCATCCACCCATCAACTCATCTACCCATCCACCCACCACTCCCTGCCGTGTCTCTACGTTTCACTCTGCTGCGTTGTTACGCTGTTCTGCTGTTGGCTTTCGCCTTACCTGCCTGCCAACGGGGGCAAAGTCAGCCTGTTCGACCAGCCCCTCTTCCCCAGGACGAACACATCCAGGTCTATACGAACCACAATCCCGCGACCAGCTACACCGAACCGTACCGACAGCAGATTCGAGATGGGGATGACCTGGAGCAGGTGATTGTGGATGCGATCGCCACCGCCCGCTCAACGGTTGATGTGGCCGTGCAGGAACTGCGGCTACCTCGGATTGCTGAAGCTCTAATTGAGCGACATCGGGCAGGGGTTAAGGTACGGGTGATTTTAGAAAACACCTATTCGCGTCCATTCAGCAGTTTCTCTACGGAAGAGGCTGCCCAATTACCTGAGCGGGAACAGAATCGTTATAAAGAAGCGCGTCTATTGATGGACCTGGATGGAGATGGGCAACTCAGCCAGACTGAAATTAACCAGCGGGATGCCCTGGTTATGCTTGATCGCGCTGGTATTCCTCGTATTGACGATACCGCGGATGGCTCGGCTGGCAGCAATCTGATGCACCACAAGTTTATTGTTGTTGATCATCGCCTGATGATTGTCACCTCTGCCAACTTCACCACCAGTGATGTGCATGGCGACTTTAAGGTTCCTGCCAGCCGAGGGAACGCCAATAACCTGTTGAGAATTGACAGCCTCGAACTGGCAAGTCTCTTTACTCAGGAATTCAATTTCATGTGGGGAGACGGTCCAGGAGGCAAGAAGGACAGCAAATTTGGCATTCAGAAACCGTTTCGTCCTGCCCGCTCCGTTGCGATCGGTGCGACCCAGGTTACAGTTCAATTTTCTCCATCGGCCCGCACCATCCTCTGGGACAGAAGCAGTAACGGTCTTATCGGGAAAACCCTCAGCACCGCCAGCCAGTCAATTGAAATGGCACTGTTCGTTTTTTCTGACCAGAATCTGGTGAACCTGCTGGAACCGGTTCAGCAAAAGGGAGCCCAGGTTCGAGCCCTGATCGAGCCTGGTTTTGCATACCGCTCATATAGTGAAGCGCTGGATATGATGGGTGTTGCCCTCGCTGACGAAACCTGTAAATACGAATCAGGCAACCGCCCCTGGCAAAACCCGATTACAACCGTTGGTGTCCCCCGCCTGCTGCCCGGCGATCTGCTGCACCACAAGTTTGGCATTGTGGACCGACAGACGGTGATCACAGGTTCCCAAAACTGGACCGATGCCGCAAACCTGGGGAATGATGAGACAGTTCTGGTGCTTCGTAACGAAGTGGTCGCTGCCCATTACCTGAGGGAGTTTGATCGCCTGTATACCAGTGCCATTTTGGGCGTTCCTCCCGCCATTCGCAAGAAGGCAGAGGTCCACAGCAAACAATGCCCACCGCCGCCCATCTCTTTGACCCGTACGCCACTGGCCAGAATACCAGACAACGCTCGAAGCTGGAAGCCTTCAATTCGATTGAAGCAATCTACCCCAGTGAAACCTCAACCCGTAGACCAAAGAGTGAATTTAAATACTGCAAGCCAATCTGAACTAGAAGCATTACCGGGTGTAGGCCCCGGATTGGCAAAACGAATCATCGCCGCTCGGCAGCAGAAACCCTTTCGTTCACTCAAAGATCTGGATCAGGTTTCTGGTGTAGGACCGAAACTGCTTAGAAAGCTAGAAGCGCATGTGACCTGGTAGTGATAGCGGATGCTTGATCCAGGGTGGCCAGTGGGAGGCAACCACCTGCCCTAAAACGTTCTATCCTAATGCTTGACAAGGTACATGAACCAGCCTGAAGGATTGACCGGAATGGTTACGGTAGTTCCAGGGGAAGCCTGCTCAAACTCGGCTACGTATTCTTGAAAGTTTCGATCCGGCGGAGGGGAGTGTTGCCAGTCTCCAACAATCCCAATAAACATGACAGCTAGAGCGGCGATCGCTGCAAATCTAACTCTCCGCGGTCGCCGTTGACCTGCTAACCAGACTAGAGAAACCGCAAACGCAGCACCTGGGATAAACCAGTAACGAATGCTGAATCCTGGCTCACAAAGTTTTTTCCAGGGGATTGTGGCAGACACCAGCGATGCGATGAAAATAAGAGCCCCGTAAAGCACCAGCATCCGCAGTTCTAGGGGAGCTTTGAAGAGAACGTAGCCAAGGGTAAGCGAGCCCAGCCCCGCCACTAGAAATGCAAACAAGCTATAGCCAGGGGATGGGGAAAAGAATTTCTGATAACCATTTTGGCCAATCAAAGTGCCGAGAAAAACCTGACCCGCCAGAATCTTGGTGAACAATTCAACAGTTGTTTCCGATGCTTCAACCGAGCGAGCCTCAGCGGCTGTAAACAAAATCGCAATTCCCTGGATCAGGGCACCCAGTGCTAATCCCACAATTAATTTGGCTAGCCAGGGATTGTGACGCAGTTGCCAGTAAACCATTGCAACAGGAATCAGTAAAATAGCAAACGGTCCAGTCAGTGCCGATAAGACTATCACTCCCCCATCAAACCAACGCCAGCAGCCAGAATTACCAGGCGGTGCCAGAATCACCATGCAAGCCAACAGTGCCAGATACCATTGGCTATTTGAAATATTGCCGTGAATTTCTGAGGTGTTGGGTAGTCCCAGGTAGATAAAAGCTAGGAACAATCGATGAGAAAGATTTGGAATTAAGGGAGCAAAACGGGAAGAAACCAGGAGGATAACTGGCAAAACCTGAATCATCAGTGCAATCAGATTGAGAAGGAAGGGTGCCCACCCCAGCGGAAATGGCTGAACCAGTGAAGCCGCCAACCTTTGAGTAACACACAGATACCCCGCATAGGGCAAAAAGAGGGATTGGAAAATACCCAGGTTATAAGCATCAGCATAAAAAACGGTTCCATCTTCTGCCCAGAACTGGGCATTCAAAAGCCGCTCTGGTTCTCTTGCCAACAAGATGAAAAAAGCAATGAGAATGGCAGCGCTATGAAAACGCCAGGTAGCAATATTTGGGAATCGCAAGCTGGCAGGAGAAAGGCTTTCCATAGAGCCCCGCCTGATATTCCTTAGATCAGTGATTTTCACTGTCTGAAGCTCTTTAGGCATGCTAGGGACAGCGAGCGTCGGTAGACCGAATTTGGCATACCGCTTCTGCTCCAGAAACCTGTCATGGGACAGATATTCACCTACACCCGTTGAGAACCTTACAGAAGAGGGGCGATCGCAACCAATCCGCATCCCCGATATAAATTCAGCCACTGTTAAGCCGCGGCGAGTTTCAGATGCATAAACCACTCTCCAGTCCCCAGCCCCTAATCCCTGGCCGCTTAAAGCGGGTAGCTAACTCAACTGAAAAACTAAAAACCCTTAAGACCAGGAGAATGTCCAGTCCCGTTTCATTCAATATTGGCTACGCGAAAGCCCATTGCACACTCAAATTGATCGGGTTGCTGCTCTGCCAGCTTGCGAACGGCATGACCACAGCGAAGTCGCCCTCCACTCCAGCGGGGTTGACCGCTCTGGTCAGCCAACAAACAGCCCTGACAAACCTTATGAGGGGGAATGAGCTGATTGTCCATGAGGATGACAAGCATGGCATACCTCCCGTGAACTCCCAGATCCCTAAATCCATTTTATGGCAGGATTTTCGCCACGCGGAATCGCTGTACACAAGCTTAATATGCCTGAAATTTGCTTCAGGTATACCAGTTGACAGGTTACTGATAGTTCATGAACGAACTCGTGAAATTAATCTTTTCCAGAAATTTTATTCGCGAGTGCCTTCGGTTTCCAGACGGGAGTATTATGATTTGTTCGAGTGAGATTTTTTACCAATGCCGCTATCGCTAGCATAGTGGTAGGCAGGCCTCTGCCTCACAACCAATTCAACCTTACTGAGGGGCTACTGTTGTGACTCGTACAACCCTTGACTTCCTTGCTGAAACAGACCCGGCGATCGCCGAAATCATCCAGAACGAACTTCAGCGTCAGCGAGACCATTTGGAGTTGATTGCCAGCGAGAACTTCACTTCCGCCGCGGTGCTGGCGGCTCAAGGCTCCGTGTTAACCAACAAATACGCCGAAGGACTTCCCGGTAAACGCTACTATGGTGGCTGTGAATTTATTGACCAGGCGGAACAACTGGCGATCGATCGCGCCAAGCAGTTGTTTGGAGCGGCCCACGCCAACGTGCAACCCCACTCCGGTGCCCAGGCAAACTTTGCTGTTTTTCTGGCATTACTCAAACCGGGAGACACTTTTATGGGGATGGATCTGTCCCACGGCGGGCACCTGACCCACGGCTCTCCCGTAAACGTATCCGGGCTCTGGTTTAACAAACAGCATTACGGGGTCAACAAGGACACAGAACGATTGGACTTTGACCAGATCCGCGATCTGGTGCTGCAACATCGTCCCAGGCTGATAATCTGCGGCTATTCTGCTTATTCTCGCGTTATTGAATTTGACCAGTTTCGGGCGATCGCAGATGAAGTTGGAGCCTATCTGATGGCAGACATCGCCCATATCGCCGGATTGGTTGCCAGCGGCCACCACCCCAATCCCATCCCCTACTGCGACGTTGTCACCACCACCACCCACAAAACCCTGCGCGGTCCCAGAGGTGGCCTAATTCTCACCCGTGACCCCGAATTAGGCAAAAAATTTGACAAAGCGGTTTTCCCGGGTAGCCAGGGTGGGCCCCTGGAACATGTGATTGCTGCTAAGGCTGTTGCCTTTGGGGAAGCGCTTAAACCCGAATTCAAAGCCTATTGTGGACAGGTGATTGAAAATGCTCGTGCCCTGGCTGCTCAGCTCCAGAAGCGGGGATTCAAGATTGTTTCCGGCGGAACGGACAATCACCTGATGTTGGTTGACCTACGCTCCATTGGTATGACGGGTAAGGTTGCCGATCAGTTGGTGAGCAAAGTAAATATTACAGCCAATAAAAATACCGTTCCCTTCGATCCAGAGTCTCCTTTTGTCACCAGCGGCCTGCGGCTCGGTTCCCCCGCCATGACCACTCGTGGTATGGGTGTGGCTGAATTTACCGAAATTGGCAACATCATCGCTGATCGCTTGCTCAATCCTGAAAATGAAGCGATCGCCCAGGACTGCCAGAAACGAGTTGCCGACCTCTGCAACCGTTTTCCACTCTATCCTCACCTGAACATTCCAGTTCCTGTCCTGGTCTGAACCTTCTGCCATAGCCGCCTGAGGAAGGCATGCAATGTCTAACCCTATGCTAAGTGAAAAGAGGTGCCATCCTACACCTCTTTTTTTATAGCGGTAGTTATTGTGGTTAGGGCGGGGTGCAGGGGTTCCGCACACCTCATACCTCACTTTCGCTAGCCGCTAATAACTCCACTACCTTCCATCTATCGTCGGATTAGTACATCCACTCAGGCAGCAGTGGTAGGGTAGTGGACTAGACCTGGGGATAACTATAGCTGTCGCCAGGTTGCTTAGGACACTGGGTTTAAGGGGGGGTGGGGGCTTCGCC
>JAIMBL010000269.1 GCA_023511615.1 Leptolyngbyaceae cyanobacterium HOT.MB2.61 | reverse complement strand
GATCGGGGGCTAGGGCTTATGGAGATGCGATCGGCGTTTATTTGAGTATGAATGTAAGCCGACTGGCAAACCGATCTTCAAGTATGTGTTTTTGGGATACCAAGGGTTAAAACGTGCAACAAGTTTTTGCAAGACAAGCAATACCAATGAATTGGGATTTTACAGAAGGCAACCCATTTTCAAGTTCATCAGGTAACTTCCTGGGACAGCTAGATTATCTGACTAAAGTTCTTGAAAACTCTGTACCCAATATCCCTGCGAAAGTGAATCAACATGATGCTACTCTTGCAAACTCAGATGATGCCACCCCCAAACTCATCTCCACCGATCCGCCCTACTATGACAACATCGGTTACGCCGATTTAGCCGACTTCTTCTATGTCTGGCTACGCCGATCTCTTCAATCCATTTATCCCGATCTTTTCAGCACTCTTTTAGTCCCCAAAGCTCAAGAGCTAGTCGCTACGCCCTACCGCTTTGATGGCAGCAAACAAAAAGCCCAAGCATTCTTTGAAGAGGGTTTAGGTAAGGCTTTCAATCGAATGCACGAAATCTCCCATGCCGATTATCCCCTCACGGTTTACTATGCCTTCAAACAGGCTGAAACCGATCAAAAAGGCAAAGAGGATGAATCCATTGCCTCTACCGGTTGGGAAACCATGCTGGAAGGCTTAATTAAAGCAGGTTTCAGTATTGGAGGCACTTGGCCCATGCGAAGCGAACTTACAGGGAACTTAAAGAAAAATGTATCTGCCCTCGCCTCTTCCATCGTCCTCGTCTGCCGTCCCCGCCCCACCGACGCAGCCAAAATTACCCGCCGTCAATTCCTCACCGAACTCAAGCGCGAACTCCCTAAAGCCCTCAAAACGCTCCAGCAAGGCAACGTTGCCCCCGTAGACCTCGCCCAAGCTAGCATTGGCCCCGGCATGGCCGTCTTCTCTCAATATGCTGCTGTTCTGGAAAACGATGGCTCCCCCATGCGGGTGCGGACTGCCCTGCAACTGATCAATCAGATCCTCGACGAATTCCTAACTGAGCAGGAAGGTGAATTCGACGGCGATACCCGTTGGGCACTCACCTGGTTTGAACAGTATCAGTTTGAGCCTGGACAGTATGGCGATGCAGAAACACTCAGCAAAGCAAAAAATACCAGTGTACAAGGCATGGTAGATGCGGGAATCCTAGAAGCAAAGGGTGGCAAAGTGCGCTTGCTTAAACGCAGCGAACTGAAGTCAGACTGGAATCCCAACAGCGACAGCCGAATGCCCGACTGGGAAATTGCTCAGTATCTCATCCATGAACTTGATCAAAAGGGTGAAATGGGTGCCGCAGAACTGCTGGCTAAACTGGGCAACCGAGGAGAAATCGCACGAGATCTTGCCTATCGGCTTTATAGCTTGTGCGACAGAAAGGGGTGGGCACAGGAGGGCATTGCTTACAACAGCCTAGTCATCTCCTGGCCAGAAATCACTCGTTTGGCAAGCGAGTTTACACAGTCTGAACCGGTGCAATCTAGTCTGTTTTAGCTCTTGTAACTAAATACTTGGACATGAGGAACACGTAGCGTATGGCGATTAGCAACCACGAACGAGTCGGCAGAGCCTTAAATCTACTTCGCGATGGGCTTTACCCCTATATTGAGCGGGAGATGAAGGCAATACATGGCGATCGGTGGTTGATTCCTGCTTCCTCTAGTCTGCCCGATCACTACGTGGCTCGTCGTGAAGTCCAAGATGTCCTCAAAGAAGATGTTTCTGCCCTGCTCATGGTGATGTGGGAGCAGTGGAATAACGTCTTCCGTAATACGTTAGGGCGTACTGAACGAAGTATCGTCAGTGAATTGCGAGATACCCGAAACGACTGGGCACACACATCCACCTTCTCAACGGATGACGCTTATCGTGCCCTCGATAGCATGGCACGTCTCCTCACTGCCATTTCTGCACCAGAGGCCGATCAAGTCGAAAAACAGAAACAAGAACTGCTGCGGGTTCGTTTTGAAGACCAGGCTCGACGGGAAACTCGGCGTGCGGCAGTAGCCCCCACGGTCGGCCAGCCCATGGCTGGACTCAAGCCGTGGCGCGAAATTGTCACCCCTCACCCGGATGTCGCCTCCGGTCGCTACCAGCAAGCAGAATTCGCCGCTGACCTTTGGCAGGTCTACCTAGATGAAGGTTCTGACGAATATCGTCTGCCGACCGAGTTCTTTCGGCGTACCTATTTGACGGATGGACTCAAGCAACTTCTCACAGGCGCACTGCTGCGCCTCAGTGGCAAGGGTGGCGATCCCGTGATTGAACTTCAGACCAACTTCGGTGGTGGTAAAACCCACGCCATGCTTGCCCTCTATCACCTCTTTTCTTCTCCCCTCGCCCCTTCTGGGAGAGGGGCTGGGGGTGAGGGTCTGCTGCCGGGAATGGAGCCCCTTTTCCAGGAGGCGGGTGTGCATGAACCGCCCCAAAACGTCAACACCGTCGTCTTGGTCGGCAACAAAATTTCCCCCGGACAGATTCATCAAAAGCCAGACGGCACTCAAGTGCGAACACTTTGGGGTGAAATTGGCTGGCAACTCGGTGGCAAAGAAGGCTACGAGATGATGCGCCAAGCCGACGAAAGCGCCACCAATCCAGGAGATGCCCTCAAGGATCTGTTCAATAAATACGCCCCCGTTCTCATCCTAATTGACGAGTGGGTTGCCTATGCCCGACAGCTCCACGACAAGAGCGATCTACCAGCCGGAAACTTTGATACGCATTTCACCTTTGCCCAGACCCTCAGCGAATCCGCCAAAAATGCCAAAGAAACCTTGCTGGTGGTCAGTATTCCCTCATCCGATATTGAGATTGGGGGCGATCGCGGCAAGGAAGCCCTAGACAGACTCAAAAATGCGATCGGTCGAGTAGAGTCTCCCTGGCGACCCGCCAGTGCGGAAGAGAGTTTTGAAATTGTGCGGCGGCGCTTGTTCCAAACCACCGCTGACCCCAGCCTATTTGTGCAACGGGACGCTGTGGTGAAAGCCTTCTCAGATATGTATCGCACTCAGGGACAGGAGTTTCCTGGCGAATGTAAGGAAGCTGACTACGAGCGGCGAATGCGAGATGCATACCCCATCCATCCCGAATTGTTTGATCGCCTTTATTCTGACTGGTCTACCCTCGACAAATTCCAGCGAACTCGTGGTGTGCTGCGTCTCATGGCAAAAGTCATCCATTCCCTTTGGGAGCGAAATGACCAAAGCCTCATGATCATGCCAGCTCATGTTCCAATGGATGATCCGCAAGTGCAGTCTGAACTCACTCGTTATCTTGAGGACAACTGGATTCCCGTGATCGACAAGGATGTGGATGGAGCCAATTCCCTCCCCCTCTCCCTCGATCGCAATAATCCGAACCTGGGTCGTTACTCGGCCTGTCGCCGCGTCACCCGCACCGTCTACATGGGCTCTGCGCCCACCTTGCGAGCTGCCAATCGTGGGTTAGAAGATCGCAGAGTGAAGCTGGGCTGTGTTCAACCCGGGGAAAGTGTTGCCACCTTTGGTGATGCCCTGCGACGGCTCACGGATCAGGCGACCTATCTGTATATCGACGGCAATCGCTACTGGGTTTCCACCCAGCCCAATGTCAACCGCACCGCTCAAGAGCGGGCTGAGCAACTGTTGAGCGATCGCTACCCCGTCTGGGAAGAAATCATCAAGCGCCTCAAGGCCGACAAAAACCGGGGAGAATTTAGTGCCGTTCATGTCGCACCCGACTCCACCGCCGACATTCCCGACGATCCAACCCTAGGAGTCCGGTTAGTGGTGCTTGATCCACAGCACCCTCACACTCGTTTGAGCGAAGACAGTCCAGCTCGCAAGTGGATTGAGGATGCGCTTAACCACAAAGGCAGTGGGCCGCGATACCACAAAAACACCCTGCTTTTCCTGTCCGCAGATAAAGCCAAAATTGAAAACTTAGAACGAAATGTCGCCCAATACCTAGCGTGGGAATCTGTTCTGGCTGACGATAAGAAGAAGACGCTTAACCTCGATAATTTTCAACGAAGTCAGGCTGAAACCAAACGGGATGGCAGCAACAAAGACGTTGATAATATCCTCTGTGATACGTATCAGTGGCTGCTGATACCAACTCAACCCGATGCTCAGGGCGGTATTGAGTGGAAGGAAACCCGACTGCAAGGGCAGGATTCACCCATCATTCGTGCCAGTCGCAAAGCAGTCTATGAAGGCGATCTGCTTGCCACTTATGCAGCTACCAACCTGCGACTCGAAGCATTGGATAAGTTTCTCTGGCGAGACACGAATCACATCGATCTAAAACGGCTTTGGGAATATCTCACCCAGTACCTCTATCTCCCTCGCTTGAAGAATCAATCCGTGCTTCTGGAAGCCGTGCGAGATGGAGTTACCTCAACGGCGTGGGCCGATAACTTCGCCTATGCAGAAGGCTTTGATGACGTAAAAGGAAAGTACCTGGGTCTGCGTGCTGCAACGGGTATCAGCCCCAGCATTAGCCCCCAAAGCCTTCTGGTTAAGCCAGATGTTGCTCAGCAGCAATTTGATGCGGAAAAGAGGGAACAGGGAAGAGATGACAGGGAACAGGTGACGGCAAACGGTGAGGAGGGCAATCAGCCGACTGTTCCCTCTTCCCTAACCCCTGTTCCCTCTCCCCCTATCCTCCGTAGGTTTTATGGAAATGTGGATATTGATGCAATGCGGATTAACCGAGATGCTTCGGCGATCGCGAACGAGGTCATTCAACATCTAACCGCTTTGAATGGCGCAACGGTCAAAATTACTCTGGAGATTGAAGCTGAAATTCCTGAAGGAGTACCCGATGATGTAGCACGTACTGTCATGGAAAATTGCCGGACGCTCAAGTTTAATAATCAATCATTTGAGCGGAGTTGACATGGCGAAATCGATGGAATGTGACAGAAAGCGTTCAAGCGAGTCACGAGGGAGGGCTAACCCTGCGTGGCAGCGGACGGGCAAAAGTCACTGCAAGTTCAAACTTGTCTGCTGCCGCTGCACTTCACCGTTAGCCCTCTAAGTTATTGGTGAGGGCGCAGCAAAAGTTTATATGTGGGACGCGATCGCGTAACCTGCAAGTTGCAAGAGCAGGAAATTCCTTTTGATCGAACACCAACTCCAGCATGAGGGAAAGCCAAAACAAATTTTAGAAACGGCTGAAACTACTAAATGTCACACTTCCCAAGCTTTGCTATTAGATCTGAGAACCAGGAGCCTTGACTCCACCAATCCCACATGAACGGTGTTGGGAGATGTCCCTTACGTGCTGAGGTGTTGAAAGTTACATTCACATATGATAGCCATTCCCTTCGATTCCATCTCGGATTTGGATCTTTCACAAGCCAACCTACAGTGTCACAGAACTGGTGCCAAGCTTTCTTATCATATAGCCCATTCGCTGGACCTCCCAATTCTAAATAAACTGTTTTCTGAACACTAAAACCGAACTGTCCCTTACTTTGGCTTACCCAAAGTTGGTTAATAGTGTTGAGTACCTGGCAAGGAAAATCTCGAATGTTGTTACGATTTATAGTATCTCCTACCTCCCTCCCTACTAAGTAAGCAGTCATAATTAACTGTAAGAAGAGGAAGCGGTGGCTGCGCCCCCAGGCAGGGGGTTTCACCCCCTCTG
>JAIMBL010000268.1 GCA_023511615.1 Leptolyngbyaceae cyanobacterium HOT.MB2.61 | reverse complement strand
GCCCCTTAGCCCCTAGCCCCTCTACCCCCTTTCTTCTACCATGTCTTCCAACCCTCTTCTCAACGCCTTCGCTGGACTGGTCAAACCGTTCCAGCCCTCTTTGACCACTAACTCCCAGCAAGACACTTTGCAGAACACGGTCACTGACCGCGCACCTGTGACTAGAAGCCGGGATGTTCAGGTGGCGGAAATTGGCGAAAATACCCTCGTGTTGCGATCTCGCACCTGGGATCGGCTCAAATTTGAAATTGAATATGCCCGTCAAAAAGGTACCACTGCAAATGCCTACCTGATCCAGGCACGGGAAACTGCATTGATCGACCCGCCGGGCGAATCCTTTACAGATTTGTTTTTGGACGAACTTCAGCAACACCAGTATCTTCAGCGGCTGAACTACGTAATCTTGAGCCACGTTAACCCCAACCGCATTGCAACCCTGAGGCGGTTACTTGAATTAGCCCCCTACGCCACCGTCATCTGCTCTAAGCCTGGTGCCATTACCCTGCGATCGACCCTGATGAATCAGCCAACCCCTGCGGTAATCGATGATGCGGCCTTGGATTTAGGGATTGAGTATGCAGCAAATCGCACTCTAAAAGTTCACATCATCCGGGATGAAGAAGTAGTCGATCTGGGCGATGGGCATGAACTTCAGTTTCGCTTTGTTCCCACCCCCCGACACCCAGACGCTCTCTGTACTTACGACCCGGCAACCCGCATCCTCTTTACTGACAAACTGTTTGGCGCCCACGTTTGTGATGAGTCCATCCTGGATGAACACTGGAAACGCTACGAAGAAGATCGACGCTACTACTTTGACTGTATCCATGCAGCTCAAGCCATGCAGGTTGAAACAGCTCTTGATCGACTATCGCAACTATCTGTAAAAATGTACGCGCCTGCCCACGGCCCGATCGTGCGTCATAGCCTCAGCCGCCTGACCCTAGAGTACCGCGAATGGTGCGCCCAACAGCAGAGCCAGGATGTCAGCGTTGCCCTGCTCTACACCTCTGCCTATGGCAATACAGCGACATTGGCCCAGGCGATCGCCAAAGGTATGACAGACGCAGGCGCGGCAGTTGAATCCATCAATTGCGAGTTTGCTGACACGGAGGAAGTAAGCCGGGCGATCGAGCGTTGCGATGGATTTGTAATTGGTTCCCCCACCCTGGGAGGCCATGCTCCGATTCAAATTCAAACAGCTCTGGGGATTGTGCTATCCGAAGCCGCCAAAACAAAGATCGCGGGAGTCTTTGGCTCCTATGGCTGGAGCGGCGAAGCCGTTGATTTGTTGGAAAGTAAACTTCAGGATGCCGGTTACCGCTTCGGCTTTGACACCATTCGGGTAAAGTTCAAACCAACCGAAGAGACACTCAATCAGTGCGAAGCCGCTGGTAATGAATTTGTTCAAACCCTGAAAAAGACCAAAAAAGTTCGTACTCCACGCCAGATGGCAGTGGAAGCTCAGGCCGATCGCACCGCCCAGGCTGTTGGGCGAGTTACAGGCTCTATCAGCTTGATCACCGCCAGGAAAGAGGGTGCCCAAATTGGTGTCCTCACGTCCTGGGTTTCACAGGCCAGCTTCAACCCACCCGGAATCACAATTTCTGTCAGAAAGGATGGAGTGGGTGCAATGCTGGCATCCCCAGGGGAACAGTTCGTTCTCAACCTGTTTCAAGAAGGTAAGACTATTCCCCGTCATTTCTTGAAGCCCCAGGTTCCAGGAGAAGATCGCTTTGCGGGGGTTGCCACTCAGGAAGCAGCCAATGGATGTCTCATTCTGACTGACGCCCTGGCTTACCTGGAATGCACCGTGCAAAACCGGATGGAGTGCGGCGACCATTGGTTAATCTATGCCACCGTTGATAGCGGTAAAGTTATAGATTCCAACGGCGTCACCGCCGTAAATTATCGTAAGTCAGGAAATCAGTACTGATTGCGCTTCTCGATCGCGGTAGGTTTCAATGTTGACAGTTTTGGGGGCGATCGCAGGCTCCTCATCGTTCAGCCAGAATTTCAGATGGGAGCCTTCCACAACAATCTCACCAATGGCGGTAGTGATATAAAGCTTGCCCTGGCGAAACTTCAACACCTGCCTTAGGTCAGGACGAGTTGCTGAATTCTCAGATTTTTCGTTTCCGCTACTACCTGGAGAGTTAACCTGCGCTGGTGATGCGGCGAGTGGAGGCAAACTTCTACCAGCGAAAGCAGTTCGTCCGGGGGATTGGCGAAAGACTGGTTTATTGGGATCAGGCCGATTGGGTTGAGCAATGGGTAAGGCTTGTGGCAACTTCTCTGCTACTTGATTCTCTGCTGCCTGACTGGATTCCTTGCTCAGCCAGACAACCAGCTCCGAGCCCTGATACACAAACTCAGAGACAAGCGTAGTGATAAACAATGTTCCGTGGCTGCAAACAATCTCTCGAATGGGATACCAAGTATTTCTGCAAAAAATCACGAGATCAGTCTGAATATTGTTGCGATTTCCCTGACGAACATTGGTCCACCACTCCTTCCACAAGAACCTTGCTTCCGCACAGTTCAGTTTGTAACCATCGGGAATCTGACGTCGCTCATATTGAGTAAACTCCGATTTTTCAGAGGGGTTCATTGGAATAAAATGGTTTTCAACCAGAACTTGATGCACCAGGTTACAGTACTCTGATCTTCGCCGTACCAGTACCTTAGGCCCATTGTTCTGGACTTTAAGGGTTGCCAGCAAACCACCCCGTTTGGCAATCAGTTGAACAGAGTCAAACGCAGGTTCTATTCGCAAATTTTGGTTAGAAGCGAGTGCCCCCTCTTGCCTGACAAATTGAAGAATTAAACTGGCATCATCGAGAATGT
Source organism: Leptolyngbyaceae cyanobacterium HOT.MB2.61 (assembly GCA_023511615.1). GTDB lineage: Bacteria > Cyanobacteriota > Cyanobacteriia > Leptolyngbyales > Leptolyngbyaceae > Leptothermofonsia. The sequence continues at coordinate 2,830 of JAIMBL010000268.1, read as the reverse complement.
TCATAGCTGGCAGTACTCTGGTACAGCAAAACGAAAGTTTTGTTGGGGGCGCAGGGGTGGAACCCCTGCTTGAGGGCGAAGCCCCCAAAACCCCATATTGCAAAATTTAGTGTTTGCAACACTAGGAGCGATAGGCCCCGGCCAATGGTGGCATTAGTCAATAAAACAAGGAAGAGGAAAGGAGCCGACGCATATCAGGTTCTGCTACAACCAGTCCTGCCAACCTCTGCCAGAGCAATTCACTCCAGAGGCTAAAACGACTTTGCAGTGACCGGGTACTTTTATAACCAGTCACCTATCGCCTGCGCCGTTATTCAGTTACCCCTTAAGGGGGCGAAATGGGGGAAACAGCTTGCGGAATTCAGTCCTCACACTGACACGAGAGAAGATCTGCAAGAGACTTAACAGAAGGATGAGACTCAACCAATGCAATTTGAATAATGCAATTCAAGGGCTGTTTGTCTCCTCTACGTACAATCGTAGAGTCTGGTAGAGAGCTTGACCTTCCCTTTACCCAGTCTTTGCGAAGATTCACCCATTTCTGAGTAAACGATAAAGCGGGAAGTGGCGAAGTTTTTAGGGCATTGCTAAAAAGCAGGATGAATTGAGACGAAGTTTCAAGCATCCAGCACTTTTTACCGCTACATCATTCGTAAGGATCACAATCCACACCTTAAATCTGGGGCAGTTCTGGCCTTTGGGCTGGTGCGAGGATTGGCCCAGATAGAGGTAGGCCTGAATCTGTGAAAAACCCTGCTACCGTTTATGGTGTTGACTGTCGAAAGCATTCTGCTGTTTGCGATCGCCCGTCTTATCCTGGATTGGGCACTTATGAAAGGCTGGGTACAAGCCTTCAAGTCAGGTTAAATTCCTCAAACTGGGGATTACCGAAAATCGTTGTCCGTCCTACTGCCGACAAAATCTTGTTGTTTGCTCGTTCAGAGGTCAAGCATTGGCAAACCAGTTCTGCTACATCCGCCCGGTGAATTGTACCTGCAACGAGCGGGTTTTCAGTCAAAACACCTTCCCCTTTGGGCGGCTCAGCCCTCAGCCCTCCCGGTCGGATAATGGTGTAGGTCAGCCCGCTTGCAAGCAGATGGTTTTCCGCCTGTTCTTTCTCTGCCAGAACAGGACCCAGGGTTTCCAATACCTGGATCGGGAGAGCAGGGGCACTGTCACCGGCACCGATGGAAGTTACCAGAATAAATTTCTTAACTCCAGCTTTAACCGCTGCGTCGATCAAGTTACGATTCCCTTTGAAGTCTGAGCGTTCACTGTCGGTTGGTTTCCCTCCAATCGTACTGATTACCATCTCAACGGGTTCGCTCAGCATCCCCTGTGCTACCGCCTCCGCATCCAGAGCATCTCCCATAACCACGGAAATGTTGAGTGCTTCCAGGTTCTCACGGGTTGCATCGGAGCGGAGAAGAGCTGTGACCTTTTGGTTTTGAGCCGCTAAGAGTCTGGCAATTTCCCGCCCAACTCCACGGCTCGCTCCGGCTAGAAAGATGGTACCAGTCATGCGATTATGATTCTCCTACTGGCTAAATTCTACAGGGAGTCCGTAATCTCTATCTGTTCTAGCAGATATACGTACTAGCAGATATTACGTATTAGTCATGTTCCAGAAATGTTGTTTTTGGTTGTCATACCAATTTCGAGAGCAAAGGTAACATCTGGGGACGTAGCCCCTACCCCCCCTTCATCCGTTGCGAATTCCACTTAAATTGGTATAAGAACATTTTATGGAAAGTTTCTACAGATTCAACCGTAGGATTAGATACGGCATGACGGGAGAGCAATCATCCTGGTAGTCTGCCAAACTAAATTTGACAGGTCGCTGACAGGTCGCTCAGGTCTAATGGGCTGATCCGGGTTAAATTTTGAGGGTCTTCGACCCGTCAAAACTTTTCTGAGGGAACATTATTGCTCACCCTATGCAAAATCCTTTACCTCTATTGGAGATTCAACAGCTAAGCGTCAATTATGGCGGTATTCAGGCATTGCAGGCAATCGACATTGTGATTTACCCCGGTGAGGTGATTACGCTAATTGGGGCTAATGGCGCAGGCAAAAGCACTACCCTACGGGCCATCTCTCGCATTGTGAACGTCCGTAGCGGGCAGATTCTTTACAACGGGCAGGATATTACCCGCTGCCTGGCCCATGAAGTGGTTCAAATGGGAATTGCCCATAGTCCTGAAGGGCGACGAGTTCTGGCTCGTCAGACGGTGTTGGATAATCTGGAACTTGGAGCCTACAGCCGCCCGGATCGCCTCGGCATTAAAGCAGACATTGAGCAACAGTTCCTCACCTTTCCCCGCCTGGCAGAACGCCGCAATCAACTGGCAGGCACCCTAAGCGGAGGCGAACAACAGATGCTTGCGATCGCCCGTGCCCTGATGAGTCGCCCCAAATTGCTGCTGTTAGATGAACCAAGTCTGGGCTTAGCTCCGGCGATCGTACGCGAGATTTTTTCCATTATTCAAAACCTGCACGCCACTGGAGTCACCATTCTACTGGTCGAGCAGAACGCCAACCTTGCCCTTCAACATGCGAATCGCGGATATGTTCTCGAAGCTGGCCGCATTACCCTGGCTGGCGAAGCAGCAAAGTTAATGGATGACGAACGGGTGAAACAGGCATATTTGGGGTAGCAAATCAGAAACCCCTTTCCCCTTGCTGCTTGTTGCCCATTGCCTGTTGCCTTTATCAGAACTAAAAACGTCGTTGCTGAATCTGGGGATAAAAAAGGGTAGTGCTAAACAAGTAAGGATGCGTTGTAGTGGTGAACGAAGTACCCAATTGCCCCGACAGGGTTCTCGACCTT